>JBILLP010000007.1:0-18466 GCA_044376025.1 Bradymonadia bacterium | reverse complement strand
TCGTGGTGTCGCACCTCGGCGTGACCGAGACGGCGCGGTTCGCGCGCCCGGGGACGTTTCACCTCGAGGTGATCTACCGGTCCGACTTCGACGATCTGCCAACCCAGTCGACGCGGTTTGTGCTGAAGGCGACGCCGGCGCGGGGGCAGGAGTTCAGGCTGGGCTGGGACGCATGGGGGCGGGCGGTCCCGTCGATCGGGGATCCGGTCTCCGGCGCGGGGGCGCCCTTTGCGGTGGGGCGGTTTGCGATCCCGCTCGACGTGCTCGAGCCGGAGCGGCACCGGCTTGCGGTCAGGGTCGAGCTTTCGCCGCGCGGCTGGTCGCAGGCACCCTTCTCGGGCAGCGGTCTGCTCGTGTCGGGGGCTGCGCAGTACACGACCTGGCGAGGGCCGCTCCGCTACTCCGCGCGTGCAGGCGCCGACAGTGTGCTCGGCGGCGACGTCGACATCGTGGACCTGCCGCTCTCGGGTGCAGTGCAGTGGCAGCCGTTGCCGTGGCTTGAGGTCGGTTGGGAGTTCGTGGAGCGGTTGCGCCTCAACGACCTCAACGGCTCGCAGACGAGCCTCGACGCGTGGGTCGCCTGGCCGGCGCTCGATGGGCTCTGGCTCGATCTCTCGGGAACCGTCGGGCTGTCGGAGACACTGCCGGACGCGTCGCTCCGGCTCGGGCTGACGACCTCGCTCGGATCGCTCTGAACCGAGGCCGGCCGCACGCCGCGGGCGTCACTTTCCTTTGACGCCCCCCCCCCTGCGTTGCTATCGCGCGCCGCTCCCTGCCGGGCCGGTGACCGGTCGTCACCCCCCCGGATCCCTTCGCGTCATCGCGGGTCGTCCCGCCCGTTGTCAGGAGTGTCCACGCTGATGGAAGGTCGCCCGCGTTGTGTCCTCGCCTTCTCAGGCGGGCTCGATACGAGCCTGTGTGTCGTCTATCTTCGCGAGGCGCTCGGGTACGACGTCATCACGGTCACCGTCGATACGGGGGGCTTCTCTGCCCAGGAGCTGGCGCGCATCGAGGCGCGAGCCCTTGAGACCGGTGCCATCGAGCACCTGACGGTCGACGCCACCGAGGAGCTCTACCAGTCCTGGATCAGGCACCTGATCGCGGCGAACTACCTCAAGGGTGGTGTCTACCCGCTCTGCGTCGGCGTGGAGCGTGTGGTGCAGGCGGAGCATATCGTCACCGTCGCGAAGGCGAAGGGCGCGGTCGCGGTCGCGCATGGGTCGACCGGGGCGGGCAATGACCAGATCCGCTTCGATGCGGTGCTGAGGACGCTGGCGCCCGGGCTCCGGCTCATCACGCCGATCCGTGACCTCGGCTGGGGCCGGCCCGAGGAGGCCGAGTACCTGGCGAAGCATGGCATCGAGGTCGACGCGAGCACCAAGCGGTACTCGATCAACGCCGGGCTCTGGGGCACCACGATCGGGGGCGGGGAGACGCGCACCACCGACCAGGTTGTCCCCGACGAGGTCTTCCAGCGTACGGTCCACCCCGACGCCGCGCCGGCCGCGGGAGTGCTCGTGCGCATCGGCTTCGAGAAGGGGCAGCCGGTCTCGCTCGACGGCGAGCGGCTCGCCCCGGTCGACCTGCTCCGCAGGCTCGACGCCCTCGCCGCCGCGCACGGCGTCGGCCGCGGCATTCATCTCGGCGACACGATCCTGGGCATCAAGGGGCGCATCGCGTTCGAGGCGCCGGTCGCCACGGTCGTGCTGCACGCCCACCGCGAGCTCGAGAAGCTCGTGCTCACCAAGCACCAGCAGTTGATCAAGGAGCAGATCGCCCAGCACTACGGGCTCTTTCTGCATGAGGGGCGCTACCTGGACCCGGCGATGCGCGACATGGAGGCCTTCTTGGACTCGTCGCAGCGCACGGTCACCGGCGAGGTCACCGTGCAGCTCCGCAGGGGCCACTGCCTGGCGGTCGCGCTGACCTCGCCGCACTCGCTGCTCGATGCCTCCCGCGCCGCCTACGGCGAGACCAGCGGGCTGTGGGACGGCCGCGACGCCGACGGGTTTGCCCGAATCTTCGCGATCCAGTCGATGCTCGCCTGGCGGGCACGGGGTGAGGCGTGAACCTCCCGCGGCGCATCCACCTCGACCGCATCGGCTCGGCGACGTCGCCGGCTCGCGTCGGGACGATCGTCGAGGTCGCGCCCGAGGCCGTCGCCGAGGAGGGCGCGGTGGTCGTGGTCCGTGCGCTCGGCGAGAACCCGAAGTACGGCGAGATCGAGCTGCCGACGGGCCGGATGGCGCGGGTCGTGCGCGGCAACCTGATCGCCGGTGTGCTCGGGGCACGTCGCGCCCTGCACGGCTACATGGGGCACATCCCCGAGTCGGTGAAGGTGGGTGACACGCTGTCGCTGCTCAACATTGGCGGCGTGATCGGCGTCTGCTCGGCCCCGAACCGCGACCTCGGCCCGCCGATCGGTGTCGAGGTGCTCGGCGGGCTCATCCGCTCGGGCAAGTTCCTCAACATCAGGGACTTCGCGCTGCCGCCCTGCCCGGCGATCGCCGAGCAGGGGCCGGCGCTGCTGCTCGTGGTCGGAACCTGCATGAACAGCGGCAAGACCTACGCCGCGACCGAGATCATCAGGGTGCTGTCGAACCAGGGGCACCGCATCGCGGCGGGCAAGCTGTCGGGCGTGGCGGCGCTCAAGGATGTGCTCCGCATGTCTGACAACGGGGCCGTCGCGACCGCGTCGTTCCTGGACTGCGGCTACCCGAGCACGGTCAACGCCACCGACCTCGCCTCGGTCGCGCGCTCGGTGATCGCCCAGCTCGAGAAATCGACGCCCGACGCCATCGTGCTCGAGCTCGGTGACGGGATCATCGGCGGCTACAACGTCGACAGCATCCTGGCCGATCCGACAATCCGGGTCCGCACGCGCGCCCGGGTGCTCTGCGCGAACGACCTCGTCGGTGCCTGGGGTGGCGCCTCGTTCATGTCGGAGCGCGGTCACGCGGTCGACGTGATGAGCGGCCCGGTGACCGACAACGCCGTCGGAACAAGCTTCATCCGCGGCACGCTCCGGATCGACGCCGCGAACGCGCGCCTGGAGCCCGAAGCGCTCGCATCGAGCATTGCCGCCCGGCTGGGGCTCGAGCCGAAGACATGAAGACGCGCGTCGCGATCCTGGGCGCCACGGGGTACGGGGGCGGCGAGCTGCTCCGCCTGCTGCTGCGCCGACCCGACATCGAGGTCGTGCACGCGACGAGCCGGAACCGCGCGGGCACGCCAGTCGCCGCGGTGCACCGCAACCTGCTCGGCCTCACCCCACTCTGCTTCTCCGACCCCGCCGTCGACGAGCTCGCGGGCGCCGTCGATCTGGTGTTCGGCGCGATGCCGCACGGGGACTCCGCGCGCACGCTCGCGCCGCTCGTCGAGCGGGGCCTCCGCGTGATCGACCTGTCGGGCGACTTCAGGCTGCGGTCGGCCGCGGACTACCGGCAGTGGTACCACACCGAGCATGCGGCCCCGGGGCTGCTGTCGTCGGCGGTCTACGGGCTCGTCGAACTCAACCGGGAGCGCATCGCGGGCGCACGGCTCGTTGCCTGTCCGGGCTGCTTTGCGACCTCGATCCTGCTCGCGCTGCTGCCGGCGGCAGGGGCCGGCTGGCTCGGGTCGCGTGTCGACGTGGTGGCGATGACCGGCTCGTCGGGTTCGGGTGCCGAGCCGCGCGAGGGCACGCACCACCCGACGCGGGTCGAGACCCTCCGCGCCTACAAGGTGCTCGACCACCAGCACACGCCCGAGATCCTGCAGACGCTCGGCGACGCGGGCGGAACACCCACCGGCCTCTCGTTCACGCCGGTCTCCGCCCCGCTGGCGCGTGGCATCCTGGCGATCGTCTCGACCGACCTGCCGGCAGGGGTTACGGCGGCCGAGATCGAGCAGGCATATCGCGCCTTCGCCGCGCGCGCTCCCTTCGTGAAGTGGACCGACGGCCGCGAGCCGGAGCCCGGCCCGATCGCGGGCACCAACTACGCCGAGCTCAAGGCGCGGCGCGACCCCGCCGGCCGGCTGCACGTGATGTGCGCGATCGACAACCTGGTGAAGGGGGCGGCTGGCCAGGCGGTGCAGTGCCTCAACGTGATGCTGGGGCTCGACGAGACGACCGGACTCGACCTTGCCGGCACCTGGCCCTGAACGGAGGCGACGCGTTGTCACATCCCGCAACCCTGCCCCACTTCGTGTCCCCGACGTCGCTGAGCCTCGAGGAGACGTGGCGCCTGTTCGAGCTCGCCCGCGACCTCAAGCGGCAGCCGATCCGGAATGACCTCGCCGGCGTCTCCGCGGGCATGGTCTTCTTCAACCCGTCGCTCCGGACCCGGACGAGCATGGACATCGCGATGTACCAGCTCGGTGGCCATGCGGTCACGCTCGATGTCGGCGTCGGTACCTGGAAGCTCGAGCATCGCGAGGGGCGCGTGATGGACGGCGACGCGGCGGAGCACGTCAAGGAGGCGGCCCGCGTGCTGTCGCGCTACGTGCAGACGCTCGGGATCCGGTCGTTCCCGGAACGCCGGAGCTGGGGCGAGGACCGCACCGACCCGGTGCTCTCGTCGTTCGCGAAGTGGGCGACGGTGCCGGTCATCAACCTCGAGTCCTCGCTCTTCCATCCCTGCCAGAGCCTGGCCGACCTGCTGACGATCCACGAGCGGCTCGGAGACCCGAGGGGCAAGCCGATCGTGATCTCGTGGGCCTACCACCCCAAGGCGCTGCCGATGGCGGTGCCCAACAGCATCCTCACCGAGGCGGCGAAGTTCGGCATGGAGGTTCGCCTCGCGCACCCCGAGGGCTGGGAGCTCGACCCCGAGGTCGTCGACAACGCCAACCGGCTGGCGCGCGAGGCGGGCGGGTCACTCACCGTGTACAACGACGTCGAGGACGCGCTCCCGGGCGCCCGGGTCGTCTACGCCAAGAGCTGGGGAAGCATCGCCAACTACCATCATCCCGACGAGGAGACCCGCCTCAAGGCGTCGCTCCGGGGCCGCTGGCGCATCTCGTCGCGGTACATGGACATGACCGACGACGCCTTCTTCATGCACTGCCTTCCGGTGCGTCGAAACGTCGTGGTCGATGATGACGTGCTCGATTCGGCGCGGAACGCCTGTTACGACGAGGCGGAGAACCGGCTTCACGTGCAGAAGGCGCTGCTGCTTCGGCTGCTCTCGGACCGTCTCCGATGAGCATCGACCCCAGGCTCGGTCGCGTCGGAAGCTCGACGCACGGCAAAGGACTCAACGTGCAAGACATCACCGTTCTCAAGCAGGCGCTTCCCTACATCCAGCGCTTCAAGGGTACGACCTTCGTCGTCAAGTTCGGCGGGGAGGCCATGGTCGACCCCGAGGTGCTCGACCGGCTCATTGGCGACGTGACGCTGCTCCACCTCGTGGGCGTCAAGGTCGTCGTGGTGCATGGCGGCGGCAAGCAGATCACCGACCTCGCCGACCAGATGGGCATCGAGAGCCGCTTCGTCGGGGGCCGCCGCGTCACCGACAAGGCGCTGCTCGACGCGCTCAAGATGGTGCTCGCCGGCAAGATGAGCATCGAGATCCTGTCGATGCTCAAGAAGCACGGGGTCAAGGCGATGGGCGTCTCGGGCGTCGCCGCCGGCGTGATCGAGGCGCGCCGGCGCCCGCCGACGCGCGTCTCCGGCTCCGGCGACGAGGTGGTCGACTTCGGCGAGGTCGGGGACATCGAGCGCATCGACACCCGGCTCATCCGGCTGCTGCTCAGCGAGGGCTACCTGCCGGTGCTGTCGCCGCTGGGCGCCGACGCCGAGGGCAACGTGCTCAACATCAACGCCGACACCGTCGCGGCGCACGTCGCCGCGGAGCTCAACGCAGAGAAGCTCGTGCTGATGACGACCACGCCCGGCGTCATGATGGACCTCAAGGACTCGACCTCGCTGATCAGCCGGCTCACGGCGGCGCAGGCGCGCGAGGCCATCGAGAAGCGGATCGTCCAGGGCGGCATGATCCCCAAGGTCGAGGAGGCGCTCCACGCGCTCGAGCGAGGCTGCGGGCAGGTGCACATCCTGAGCGCGATCGAGCCGCACCAGATCCTGCTCGAGGCCTTCACCGAGTCGGGTTGCGGCACCATGATCGTGCCCTGACCCGGGTCGACGCCCCTCCTCCTCGAAGCCAGCGGACGCTGCATGCACCTTGCGATCGAACTGCTCCAGCGACTCGTGCAATCGGAGTCGATCAGCGGCAACGAGGCGGCCAGCGTCCGGATCTATGCGGAGTTCGCCCAGCGGTGCGGGTTCACCCCGGTCATCGACGGCCGCAACGTCTGGTTCGAGCTCCGGCGGTCCGCGGGACCAGCCCTGCTCTTCAACAGCCACCTCGACACGGTGAAGGCGGGAGAGACGTGGCGGCGTGACCCGTGGGATGGCGCGATCGAGGACGACCGGCTCCACGGGCTCGGCGCCAACGACGCCAAGGGGAGCGTGGCGGCGCAGTTCGCCACGGCGGTCCGGCTGGCGGAGTCGGGCTTCGAGGGGAACATCGTCGTCTGCGCGAGCTGCGACGAGGAGACCGGCGGCGAAGGCCTCGAGCGCATCGCACGCCTGATGCCGCCCTACGACGCGGCCGTGCTCGGAGAACCGAACGACATGCATGTCGCGGCTGCGCAGCGCGGCCTCGTCAAGGCGGCGATCAAGGTCCCGGGCCGCCGCGCACACGCCTCGCGGCCGTGGCAGGGCCACAACGCGATCCACGCCGCGGCCCGCATCCTGGGGGCCATCGACACCCCCGACATCAACGTGCCCGGCGATCTCGACAAGCCGACCGCGCAGGTGACCGTGATCGAGGGCGGCACCCAGAGCAACGTCGTGCCCGACGCCTGCCTCATGACCGTCGACTGCCGCACGACCCCGGCCTTCGACAACGACCGCATGATCGCCCACCTTCGGGCCGCGGCCGACGCCGAGCACGGCCAGCTCATCATCCGGTCGAACCGCTTCATGCCGGTCAGGACCGACCATGACGCGCACATCGTGCGCGCGGCGCTCACTGCGACCGGACAGGCGGAGGCGGGGGTCTTCCCGAGCGTGTGCGACCTCTTCTGGGTCGGGCATGTGCCGGGCATCGTGATGGGGCCGGGGCGGCCCGAGCGCTCGCACCAGGCCGACGAGTTCATCCGCATCACCGAGGTGCTCGACGCGATCGCCATCTACGCGTCGACCGCGAACGCATGGTGGAGCCGGGTGCGCGCATGAGCAGCAACCGGGCATGGGCGGGGAGGTTTGGGCAGGCGACCGCCGCGGCGCTCGACGCGATCAACCGCTCGATCTCGTTCGACCTCGAGCTCTGGCCCGAGGACATCGCCGGCTCGAGGGCGCACGCGCGCATGCTCGCCCGGGTCGGGTTGCTGACGGCGGCCGATGCCACCGCGATCCTCGACGGCCTCGACGCCGTCGAGGAGGAGCTCCGCAGCGGGCGATTCGAGGTCCTGCCGGTCGACGAGGACGTGCACATGGCGGTGGAGCGCCGCCTGACCGAGCTCGTCGGGGAGCCCGGACGCAGGCTCCACACCGCGCGGAGCCGCAACGACCAGGTCGCCACCGACGCGCGGCTCTGGGTCCGCCGTTCGGCGGCGTCCATCAGGGGCCGCCTTGCGAGGCTGATCGTGACGCTCGCGGAGACCGCGGAGCGCCACGCCGCCGACCCGATCCCCGCCTACACGCACCTGCAGCGCGGCATGCCGAGCACGCTCGGCCACCACCTGCTCGCCTACGCGGAGATGCTGTCGCGCGATGTCGAGCGGTTCGACGCGGCCGCCCGTTCGGCATCGGTGTCGCCGCTCGGCAGTGGCGCCTGTGCCGGCACCGGGCTGCCGATCGACCGCGAGGCGACAGCGGCCGAGCTCGGCTTTGCCTCGATCTCGCGCAACAGCCTCGACGCCGTCTCGGACCGGGACTTCGTGGCGGAGTTCCTGTTCGCCTGCACGATGCTCGGCCTGCACCTGAGCCGCTGGGGCGAGGAGTGGGTGCTCTGGTCGACCGCGGAGTTCGGCTTCGTCGAGCTCTCGGACGCCGTGACGACCGGCTCCTCGATGATGCCGAACAAGAAGAACCCCGACGGCGCCGAGCTGCTGCGCGGCAAGTCCGGTCGCCTGATCGGCAACCTCGTGACGCTGCTCGCGACGCTCAAGGGACTGCCGCTGTCCTACAACAAGGACCTGCAGGAGGATAAGGAGCCGATGTTCGACAGCAGCCGCACGGTGCTCCTCGGACTCGACATCGCGCTCGCCATGCTCGGGGAGGCGACCTTCAGGACCGACCGGATGCGGGCGGCCTGCTCGGGCTGGGTCAACGCGACCGACCTCTGCGAGGCGCTCGTCCGTGCCGGCGAGCCGCTGCGCACCGCGCACCACCAGACCGGTCGCCTGGTGCGCGAGGCGATGGCGCTGGGATGCGAGATCGAGGCGCTTCCGCTGACGACCGTGACCGGGATCGCGCCGCGCGCGACGTCAGATATGCTTGCGGCGCTGCGGCCCGACGCGTTAGTGCGGATCAAGGACGTTCAGGGCGGTCCCGCCCCGGATCGGGTCCGCGCGGAGGCCCATCGCCTCCGCGAAACCTGGTCGTCGTCGGCTGATTGAGTGAATCTGTGGAGTTCTGCGTGAAGCCTCTGTTCCGTGTTGTACCGCTGCTCGTTCTCGCCGCGCCGGCTGTGGCGCAGGCGCAGTCCGAGGGATTCGAGCTCCGAGCCTTTCACCCGAGCGTCTCACAGCAGGGCGGCGGTGTGCTCGTCGACAACACGAGGACCCTCGGGCACCTCTCCTTTGCGGCGTCGCTCTCGTTCGACTCTGCCGGCGACCTGCTCGTCGAGACCGGCGCTGATGGCGAGGAGGAGGCCTCGGTCGTCTCGCGCCAGGACACGCTGAGCCTCTTTGGCGCCGTCGGGCTCTGGAGCAGGCTCGAGCTGGGCTTCGAGGTTCCGTTCTACGTCGCGCAGGACGGCGAGGCGCCCAACAACCTCGGCTTTGGTGAGCTCGACCATGGCGCCGGCCTCGGCGACATCCGGGTCGTGCCCAAGGTCAGGCTGCTGGGCGGCGAGGACCGCCGCGCGACCGGCTTCGGGCTCGCGTTCGCGACCGACCTCACCGTGCCAGCAGGCTCTGGCGCAACGTTCCAGGGTGGAGGCTTCCGCACGGAGCCCCGCCTGCTCGGAGACTACAGGCTCGCCAACGGATTCTGGCTCGGCGGCAGCGTCGGCGGCCGGATCCAGTCCGCGACGCAGCTTGCCGACTACGAGCAGGGCACCGCCCTGACGTGGGGCCTCGCAGCCCGCGTCCCCACCGTCTCGTGGCTTGCGGTGACCGCCGAGGCGGTCGGCTCGCGCACGCTCTCCACCGACGCCGGCTTCGAGGCAGAGGTCCGACGGCTCTGGCTGCTCGGCGTCGACGCAGAGTTCGACAAGGCCTGGGGCGTCAGGCTCGCCGGCGGCCGCCGGCTCGGCACCGGTGTCGGCAATCCCTCTTACGAGCTCGCAGCGATCGTCTCCTATACCTTCGCCTACGATCCCGACCCCGACTTCGACGGCCTCGTCGGTTCTGCCGACACGTGCCCGCGCGACGCCGAGGACTTCGATGGCTTCGAGGACGGCGACGGCTGCCCCGAGAACGACAACGACAACGACGGCGTCGAGGACATCAACGATCGCTGCGAGGGCGAGGCCGAGGACAAGGACGGCTTCGAGGACGGCGACGGCTGCCTCGATGCCGACAACGACAAGGATGGCGTCGCCGATGGCGTCGACCAGTGCCCCAACGCCGCGGAGGATCGCGACGGGTACGAGGACGCCGACGGCTGCCCCGAGGACGACAACGACGGAGACGGCGTGCTCGACCGCGACGACCGCTGCCCGACCGAGTCCGAGGACAAGGACGGCTTCGAGGACGCGGACGGCTGCCTCGACGCAGACAACGATGGAGACGGCGTCCTCGATGCCGACGACAAGTGCGCCGACCAGCTCGAGACGCTCAACGGCGTCGATGACGGCGACGGGTGCAGCGACACGGCACCGCTCGAGATCAACCTCGCGCAGGGAACCGTCCGCTTCGTGACCCCGGTCTCGTTCGACAAGGGCACCGACGCGCTGGCCGCTGCCTCGGCGACCTCGATCGACGCGCTCGTCGTGGCCCTGGGCGCCCACCCCGGCTTCAGCCTCCGGCTCGTCATCCACTCGGGCGACGCCGCCGACGACGCTGCGAACCTGACGCTGAGCACCGCCCGGGCCGCCGCGCTGCTCAACGCCCTCACCGGGCGAGGCGTCGACGCCTCGCGCATCAGCACCGCCCCCTACGCGCTGGGAGCAACCGACCCGGACTTCGGTTCACACCGGGTCGAGGTCCGCGTCCAGCGCTGAACCCCACCCGCCCCAACCCAGTCACACCCCCGAGGCTTCATGGTTTCGCCGAGTGAAGAAGAGGAGAAGTACTTTCACCAGCGCGAGTTCGAGCGCCGCGAGCAGGTCCGCCGCGACATCCACGCGGCCGCGCTCAAGGTGGCCGAGAGCCGTCGCATGGCAGAGACGCTCGGACAGCCGGGCGAGGCAGTGCTCCACCGCATCCAGGCCCTCGGCTTCGATGCCGATACCGCGCGCATCTTCGACCTGATCCCGCTTGTCCACGTCGCGTGGGCCGACGGGAGCGTCAGCGCCAAGGAGCGAACCGCGGTCTTCCGCGTGCTCGAGGCGCGCGGCATCCCGGAGCAGAGTGAGGCGTGGCAGCTCATGGCGGCGCTGCTCGAGAAGCGGCCCAACGAGCCCTTCCTCGAGGAGACCCTCAAGCTCCTCTCCGAGATCGCCTCGACCGCCGGTACCAAGGCCCACACGATCGTCGACCTCTGCGTCGCGGTCGCCGAGGCGCAGTCATCGCTCTTCGGCCTTGGCGCCAAGGTGAACACCGATGAGCGCAAGCTGATCGAGCACATCTCGTCGCTGCTCGGCCAGTCGGCGTCAGAGGCCACGCACCAGAAGCTCACCGGTTCGGGCGAGACCACCGCACGCCCCCGCTTCTGACCCTGCATCGCAGCCGCCAGCGATCTGCCGGGCGCTGGCGGCCTCGATACCCCGCTACGGGATCGTCGGCTCCTCGACCCCAAGGTCGAGGCCGCCGGAGTAGCCGTAGCTGACGGCAGAGTCGTAGCCGTAGCCGTACAGGCCGAACGGCTGCGACGACTCGAGCTGGTGCGCGCCGTCGCGTGCCTCGATGTGCGCGAATGACCAGGTCCGGGTGCCGAAGGGCTCGAACGAGGACTCGGGGATCGGCGTGCCGTCGAGCCGGACCTCGACCCCTGCCGGCTTGACGACCGTCAAGAAGTCCTTCGAGTACCCGGCCGGTACCTGGATGGTGTAGTTCTCGCGGAACTGCTCGCTCGGCACCATCAGGATGAGCGCCGGGTCGCCGCCATACCGCTCAACGCCAAGCGACTGCTGGCTGACAAGGTACTGCCCGACGAGCACCGGGGCGCTCGCCTGGAGCTCGAAGGAGACCGGGGTCGAGGCCTCGACGAACTCCCCGGCATTCAACGTCACGCCGTCGAGCCCCGCGATCGACGGCTGCGTCGTGAGGCGCGTCCCGTCGGTGTCGGCGACCACGCGCCAGACGTCGGGCTCGGTGCCGCGGGGAGGGCTGTGCACACAGGAGTAGGCGGTCCGCCACGAGCCGACCGGGAACATCTGCTCCTGCAGGTGATCGGCGCAGCAGTTGCTTCCGCCTTCACCCTCCTCGCCGATGACGGCCTCCTCATGCCCGGCAAAGACCACGACCGGGTGGTTCGACACCACGAGCGAGCCTGTCGGGTCGTTGAGGACCGGCGGAATGCCGAAGGTGGACGAGAAGGCGAAGTTCAGGACCTGACCCTGGTCGAGGGTGAAGGTGCGGGGCACGCCCGCGACGAGGTTCGTGAGGCCGCCGCCGTCTTCGGCGCGCGCCGACAGCGTGACCGTGACCTCGGTGCGGTTCGTGGTGCCGACGACCGTGAACCACGACCGCTGCGCAGCGAGGCCGAGCGCGGCGATGCCGCCCCCGTACCCCATGATGCGGTGCCGCGTGCCGAGGGCGCTCGCCGGCAGCAGCAGCGAGGCGTCGTTCGAGAAGACGCCGACGTTGTTCAGCGGGCTGAACTGGTAGGCAACCACCGGCTCGGTGGTCGAGATGCGGAAGCTTCGCGCGGTGATGCCGGTGTCGGCGATGCTCGCAACCGGGAAGGTGAGCGTCCCGGTCGAGCGTGGCGCGATCGTGATGCCCCGCGGCGCCACAAAGGCCGGATCGGTCGAGCTGACGGTGACCTCTGCCGCGTAGTCCCCGACATTGGCGAGGACGACCGAGTGCGGCACGTCGTCGGGCTGCGGGTTGGTGAGCGGGTCGGGGTACTGCGGCAGGTCGACCGACCAGTACTCGCAGCCGATGTAGCTCGGGTCCTTGGCGGCGGCGACGCATCCGGACACGCACTCCCCGGCCTCGCAGACGCGCAGCGACCGGCGGTCGCAGGTCTCTGCCGGCTGCCAGGCTGTGCCGTCGGCGGTGCAGGACTCGACGTCGAAGTCGCCGGCACAGCGCCGCGCATCTGGCGCGCATCGCTGCGACCCGCAGATCCCCTCGAAGCAGAACTGGCCCTCGTCACAGGGGTCGCCGACGTACCCCGTCCCGGCCGCGTTGCAGACGAACCGGGTGGACTCGTCGAGGCAGCCCCGCACCGCCTCGGGTTCGCAGGACTCACCGGCGACGCAGCGCCCGAGCCGGCAGACCTCGCTCGCCGCGCAGGGCGCCTGGTCGACGAGGACCCCCGATTCGCAGCGCTGCGGAACGCCGTCGGCGCTGCAGGCCTGGGATCCCTCTGCGCACGAGGCGGTGTCGACGGTGGTATCGACCACGGTATCGACCGCGTTGGTCGTGTCCTGGTCGCCCCCGGTCGCGTCATCGGCGTTGGTCGTGTCCTGGTCGCCCGGGTCGCCGGTGTCGCCAACCGTCGCGGGCACGCAGTCACCCTCGTCATCGAGCCTGAATCCCCGCTCGCACGCCGGACCACCGGCCGTCTGGGAGTCGTCGCACGCGGCCAGTACCCCGAGCAGGGCGGCGGCGGCGGCGCGCCGCCGCCGGGCGCGGGCCAGCAGCGCGCCGGTGATCCAGGCGAGCCCGGCGAGGCCCGCGCCCGCTCCGCCGGAGGCGGAGCAGCCGCCCCCGTCGGAGCCGCCCGAGCCGCCGGTGCCGGTATCGCCCGTGACGTCGGTGGCATCACCCGTGCCGCCGGTGTCGCCGGTGCCGGTATCGCCCGGCAGCGTGTCGGGCTGGTCGGTGTCGTCGGTGTCGGGCGGAGCGGTCGTGTCGCCGGCGTCGTCACCGCCGTCGGGGCCGGCGTCGTCGGTGTCTGCGCCGGTGTCGGTCGCGATGTCGTCGTCGCCGGTGTCGCCCGAGACGTCGTCGTCGACGGCGACCGCCCTGAACGCAAAGGCGTAGATCACGTAGGGCGCCGTCGGGTCCGATGTCTCGAAGACCAGCCGACCCTCGTACGAGCCGACCTCGGGCGTCACGGTGAGCCGCACCTCGGTCGAGCCCCAGTAGAGCAGGTCTGACGACGACACGCTGACGAGCTCGTAGCCGACAAAGGCGCCCGGCTCGCGCACCGCCTCGCCGTTGCGCGTGAGCGTGAGCTCGGTGCCGAGGATCTCGATCGTGCGGAGCTGCGCGCCGTTGCTGAGCGTGGTCGACAGCGTGGGGATCTGCGTGTCGGTGCCCGGCGGGAGTGAGCCGAAGTTGTCAGGTGACGCCCGCCCGAAAGTGAGCCGGGGCTCGATCGCCGAGGCCCGGAGCGCGATGCGCCCGACCTCGACGCCGTCGCGGACCGTGACCGGAAGCAGCACCCCGTTGGTGCCCGGCTGGATCGGCACATACCTGAACCTGAGGATCTCGGATGAGCCCGCGGGGATGCGGAGCGAGACGCTCGACACGGGTTCTCGCAGGTCGGTCGTCAGGAGCTGCAGCCGAACCGTGTCGCCGATGCCCGGGCCCACGATGACCGTCTCGTCTTCGTCGCCGCCATTCTCGATCTCGAGGCCGCTGTCCTGCCGGGCACCCACCTGGGTCGCGCCGAGGATCACCTCCTCGCGAAAGAAGAGCCTCGGCTCCGCCGCAACGCGGGGCACTACGGTCAGCAGGTCGCGGAGCGTCGCCGTGCCGTGGGTGCCCGCGATGGTCGCCGTACGCAGCCCGGTCGCCGCATCGGGGGCCACCGCCAGGCTCACCGTGGCGGCCGTCGGGTCAGAGGCGCGGATCGAGACGGTTGTCACGCCGGGCCCGGCATCGAAGGAGGTGATTCCGTCGAGGTTCAGCCCCTCGAGCGTCACGAGCGTGGTCCGCTCGCGCTCGATGCGGTCAGGCCTGACCCGCTGCACCTCGAGCGGACCGCCGCTGACCGATATCAGCGCCGTCAGGACCCGCGGCGTGCCGTCGACCAGCAGCGTGATGTCTCGCGGGCCGGTCGGGGCGTCGTCGCGCGGCGTGGCGTCGAATCGAATCCGGGTGGGGTTCGAGGCGTCGAGCGCCGTGACCGCCACGCGGCTGCCGAGCGAGACCTCGGTCGCACGGTCGAGGTTCTCGCCCGTCAGCTCGACCCGTGTCGTGACGCCGCGGGGGATCGCCGCCGGGATCGACGCGCTGGCGCGCGGCTCGCCACCGGTCACGGTGAACAGCGGGGGCGACGCAAAGCGCGTCGTGCCCACGAGCAGGTCGGCAGAGCGGGCCCCCGCCAGCGCAGAGGCACCGACGCTCACCGACGCGGTTGCCCGGGTCGCCGACCGCGGGGTCCAGCCACTGACGGCGATGCCGGGCCCGAGGTCGAGCCCGGTCACCGTATCGAGGTTTCGGCCGCCCAGCGTCACGGTCGCCGACGCGCCGCGCGCGAGCACGCCCGGGTCGAAGAACAGAAGGCCCGGCTCGCCCGCCTCGATCGCCAGCAGCGCAGGCACCTCGAAGCGCCCGTCGCCCACCAGCGCGAGGTCGCGGGGCCCGAGCGCCGCGGAGTCGGCCACCGCCACCCCGAACGCCACGCGGTTCGGGCTCGAGACAAAGCCGGTCGTCACCTCGATCCCGGCCGGGCTCCAGGCCGCCGACGTGAAGCCGTCGAGGTCGAACCCCTCGATCGCCAGCGTCGCGCGCGCGCCCCGCGGCAACACCGCCGGCGAGACCGAGGTGACCTCGGTGCGACGCACCACCGCGAAGCCTCCGCTCGAGGTGACCTGCCCGTCGGCCGTCTCGAGCACCACGTCGTACGGAGCCCGGGGCGCGTCGTCGGGGATCGCCAGATCGACCAGCACCGTGCCACTGCCGTCGACGCGGCGGTCGCTGAACCCGGTCACGAAATCTGCAATCGTCACCGATGAGATCGCCGCGACATCGGTCACGGCGAGCTCGAGCACCAGCAGCTCTCCGCGACGCGCCGACGACGGCGACACGTTGTCGATGCTCTGCGCCGCCACGAGCGCGGGCGCCAAGACGATGGCCGCGAGCAAAGTCCTGAGCAGGAGCAGAAGCTTCATGGGAGTCCGGTCTCGGGGAATCGGACGGCCGCGCGCGACCGCGCCTCCTCCCTTACCCGTGCGCCCCGAACGACTCCAGCGGCAATGCGGTCACGCTTGACCCGCCGCGTCCGAGCGTCCACACCTGCAGGAGCCGGCGCGCGGCCCGGTGACGGCCCGATCCGGTCCGTTGCCTCTCCGGTCGGCGCGCCCCGGCCCATCACCTCACGAGGGGGTTGCCTTGAAGCCAGTCCGCTGGGTCATCTTCGCCATCATCGCAACCGCCGCCGGCATCGCGGCCCCGACCTTCTTCGCCGATCACAAGTCGACACGCGACCTCGCCGGCACCGCCCGCAAGGTCGCCGAGGACATCAAGGCACTGGCGTCGGGAACGACGGCTGACGGCAGCGGCGCCGCGGCGCTTGGGGCCGACAGAGCCTCCGGTACCCGCGTCACGCCCGACGGGCAGGTGATCGAGGAGGAGCGCACCATCGACGAGAACGGCGTGGTCCACCGCCGCGTCGTGATCAGCCCCAGCGACCAGGACCTCGGAAAGAACCTCGGCGGCGGCACCCGCGTGCGGGCCGGCGCAACCGGCGAGGCTGACCCGCCTTGAACGTCGGCTGGCTCGTCACGAAGTATGCGACGACGGCCCTGCTCGTCGTTGTCATTTCTGAGGTCGCCCGTCGGAACGACCGGCTCGGCGGCCTCGTCGCATCGCTGCCCTGGGTGACCCTGCTGGCGATGTTGTGGATGTGGTTCGAGAAGCTCCCGAGCGAGCGCATCGCCAACCACGCCTGGTACACCTTCTGGTACGTGGTCCCGACGCTGCCGATGTTCCTGGTGCTGCCGTGGGCGATCCCCCGCTGGGGCTTCTGGCCGGCGCTCGCCTTCTCGTCGATTGTCTCGCTCGCCTGCTTCGTGGCCTTCGCGCTGGTCGTCCGCCGGTTCGGCATCGAGCTGCTGCCGTAGCCGCCCGCGATGACCCCGACATGATCAAGTACCTCGGCTCCAAGCGCACCCTGCTCGAGCCGATCGTCGCGGCGGTCGCGTCGGTTCACGGCGCAACGACCGTGCTCGACCTCTTCTCGGGCACCTCGCGCGTGGGGCACGCGCTCAAGCAGGCCGGCTTCAGGGTCCTTGCCAACGACCACAACGCCTACGCCGCCACGCTGGCGCGCTGCTACGTCGAGGCCGATGCCGGCGACCTGCTCGACGAGGCGTCCCGCCTGATCGCGGAGCTCCAGCGGCTGCCTGGTCGTGCAGGCTACTTCACCGAGACCTTCTGCCAGCGGTCGAGGTACCTTCAGCCCTTCAACGGCGAGCGCGTCGACGCCATGCGCGAACAGATCGCCGCGTGGTCGCTCCCGCCCGAGCTCGAGGCGGTGCTGCTCGTGTCGCTGATGGAGGCCGCCGACCGCGTCGACTCCACGACCGGCGTGCAGATGGCCTTCCTCAAGGGCTGGTCGCCGCGGTCGTACAACGAGATTTCGCTGAGAGTGCCCAACCTGCTGCCGCGCGCGCGGCATGGCCGGGGCGAGGCGTGGCAGCTCGATGCGCTCGACGCCGCCCGCCGCGCCCGCGTCGATGTCGCCTACGTCGATCCGCCCTACAACCAGCACTCCTACCTCGGGAACTACCACGTCTGGGAGTCGCTCGTGACCTGGGACAAGCCCGAGACCTATGGCATCGCCTGCAAGCGCATCGACGTGCGGCAGCGCCGGAGCGGGTTCAACCGCGCAACCGGCTACGACGCGCTGCTCGGGTCGCTGCTCGCCGCGATCGATGCCCGCGCCATCGTGCTGTCGTTCAGCAACGAGGGCTTTGTCTCGCGGGAGCGGATCGAGGCGATGCTCGCGATGCTCTGGGACGGTCGCGCCCGCGTCGAGGTGCATGAGCGCGACTACGCCCGCTACGTCGGCGCCCGCATCGGCATCCACAACCCGCGCGGCGAGCGCGTTGGCCAGGTGAGCCACGTGCGCAACACCGAGCGGCTCTACATCGCCCGCGGCCCCGACGCCTGACGCCCTTGCCCGCACCGGTGGGGGCGCGTACCCCGGCCGTCGCAGCGCGCCCGGTCGCGACACCCCGCAGGAACCGCATGTTTCGGGTACTTGTCTTTCCGTCGAGCAACGAACCCGGTCTCGAGGTCGTCGAGGCCCTGCGCCGGAGCAACAAGGTCGAGCTGCTGGGCGGCAGCAGCATCGGCGCCACGCACGACCCCTCACGGCACCTGCTCCGCCACCACCTCGAGATCCCCTCGATCCACGACAGCGCGTTCGATACCGCGTTTCGCACGCTGCTGGCAGAGCACCGGGTCGACGCGGTCTTCGCGACCATCGACCCGCTCGTCGCGCGCCTTTCGGAGTGGCGCATCGATGGGGTCCGGTTCATCACGCCGCGCGCAGAGGTCGCGCGCATGGCGCTGTCGAAGCGCGCCACCTACGCCGCCGTCGAGGGGGTCGCAGAGACCCCGCGACTCGTCACGACGGCGGAGTCCGGGCTGCCGGCCTTCGCCAAGCCCGATGCAGGCTCGGGCGGTCGCGGCGCACGCCTCGTGAGCGACGCCCGCGACCTGGCTGCCGCGCTCGGCGAGGGACTGCTCGTGACGGAGTACCTGCCCGGGCTGGAGTACACCGTCGACTGCGTCGGCGACGCCACCGGCCGGCTGCTCGGCTTCAACGTGCGGGAGCGCGCGCTGATCGGTCGAAGCATCTCGCTCGGTACGCGCGGGCACCACGACCCGGACATCGACGCCGCAGTTGCGCGCATCGCCGACCGGCTCCGCATCGCCGGCCCCTGGTTCGCGCAGTTCAAGCGGCGCGACGACGGCACACCGGTGCTGCTCGAGATCAACACACGCGTCGCCGGCTCGATGGCCCACACACGGCTCGCCGGGCTCAACATCCCGCTGATCAGCCTGTTCTCCTTCATGGGGT
>JBILLP010000215.1:0-6114 GCA_044376025.1 Bradymonadia bacterium | reverse complement strand
CAGGGCAGTCCGCATCTCGATGGACCTGAAGCGTGCGAGGTCGAGGTGCAGCCAGGGCTCGCTCGTCTTGCCGAACCAGGCGTCGTTGGTGACGTTGATCAACAGGTTTGGCGCCGACCGGGCCAGCCGCCGTGCAAACTGCGGAAGGATGTCCTCGTAGCAGATCATGACCCCGATGCGGGCCCCGGCGGCGCCCTGGCGCGGCAGCTCCAGCACGCTCGCCTCCGTCCCGGCTGCGAAGTCGCCGAGCCCCTGGATCCAGTCGAAGACATCGACCCCGGTCGCCTTGTAGATCCAGCGGCCGATCTCGAGGTTCTCGCTGAAGGGCATCAGGTAGTTCTTGTCGGCCAGGCCCAGGACGCGTCCGTCGGCGTCGAGCAGGACCGCGCTGTTGTAGACCTGCTCGTCTCCGGCCCCCGGCGGCTCGACGCGCGCCTCCTCCGCCGTCAGCGGCCGGCTCGTCACGACGCCCGTGAGCAGCGGCGCCCTGAAGCCGCGCTGAGGCACCGCGCGGTCGGCGAGGGGGGTGCCCAGGCGGGCGTCCTCGCTGACGTCCTCGACTAGGGGCGCCTCGGAGCGGGGCAGCCAGGCGGCATCCCGATCAAGCCCGGGCCGAACCCGGGCCGCGCTGCGCGCCGCCTCGAGCGACGTGGCGTCGTCGGGGGTCTGGAAGACCCGCCTGGAGCTGAACATCGTCTCGGGCCAGACGACGAGGTCGGCCCCGCGGCTGACGACCTCGGCCGACATGCGCTGATGAATCAGGTTGTTGTTGAGAAGCAGCCGGCTGTTGTGCTTCTCGCGCACCCCGATGTTGGCCTCGATGACCCCGACCTCGAGCCGTGGAGCGGCCGCCGCACGCGCATCGATCGACCTGACGCGCCAGATGCCGAAGACCTCAAGGGTGACGAAGACCGCCGCGATGATGGCCCACTGCCTGCGGATCGGGCGCTCGGAGCGGAGCCTGCGTGCATCGGAGAGGGCGACGTTGATCGCCACGAGCAGCCCAGAGATCAGCGTTGCGCCGCCAAGCTCAGCGCTCTGGGCGAGCCAGAGGTGGGACGCCTGCGAGTGGCCGAGCGCCCAAGGGAAGATCATGGGGTTGAGCGTCTCTGCCAGCACAAAGCCGAGTGGGTAGGCCGCGACGGCCGGAGTGCCGCGCCGCTCCTCGAGCCAGCGCCCGAGCGCGAAGCCGCCGGCGAAGCTGAGTCCCTGCTGCATCGCCAGGAGCAGCAGCACGGCCGCGGCCACCGGCAGTGGCATCGCAGCGAAGTCGGTGAGCAGGTGTGTGATCCAGTAGAATCCGCCCAGGTTTGTGACGGTCCCGGTCAACGCACCCCACCCGAAGGCTCCCGACGGCGACGAGCGCCGAGCCACCCGCAGCGCCGGGACGAGCGCAAAGAACGCCAGCCCCCAGAGGCCGGCGTTCGGGTAGGACAAGAAGACGAGGCACCCGGACGCGATGCAGGCGAGCCACCCACTGGCATCACGCAGGGAGCGGAGTGGACGCAGGGCAAGCTCGAACGTGGCCCGGACCATCGAACCCGGCATCAGAGCACGTCGCGCCGCGGCTGCAGCAGCCTGAGCGCGTTGGGGACCACCTCGACCCGGATCGGGATCACTCCGCTGGCCTCGCCGTCGAGCTCGATGAAGGCAGAGGTCCCGCCCACCGGCTCCGCCTCGATCACCGACCCGCGAAAGGTGTGGACGCCGGGCCGCGCGAGGTGCCTGCCTGAGTAGATGTCGGAGAAGTGCACGATGGTCTCGAGCAGCGGGTGATGCTCGATGACGGTGACATCGAGGAGCCCGTCGGCGAGCCGGGCGCCGGGGGTGACCATCATGCCTCCGCCGAAGAATCGACCGTTGCCCACGGCGATGTTCGTGACGCAGAAGGTTCCACGGTCCTCCCCGTCGACGCGGAGCCGCACGCTCGCGGGCTGATACTGGAGGATTGCCCTGAAGACCCCGAGAGCAAAGGTTGCCCTTGCACCGAGTCGCTTTGACGAGCTGTTGACGACGCGGGCGACAAGCCCACCGACGCCGAACGAGCAGATGTTCACGAAGTAGCGCACCTGCTCTCGGCCCTGCTCATCGGCCACGCGGATGCGCCCGGCGTCGATGCCGTGATCGCTCGCGCCGGGCAGGCCGAGCGCGGCGGTCTCCCAGGTGTCGGAGTTCTCGAGCAGTCGCCTGAAGTCGCCGCCTGTGCCGGCCGGGAGTACGCCGAGGGTGATGCTGCCGTGAGGTGCCGACGAGGTCAGGATGCCGTGGACGACCTCGCTGTGGGTGCCGTCACCGCCGAGCGAGAGCAGCGTGGTCGCCCCGTCGGAGATGGCCTGCCGGGCGAGCCGCGCTGCATCGCCAAGGGCTTCGGTAGGCCGAACCTCGACGGGTCCGAGGATCTCCCGCAGGCGCGACTCGATCTGGTCGCGCCGGGCGCCGACCCTGCCGGCGGCAGCGCGGGGGTTGAGGATGACGCAGGTCGTGGTGGGGAGCATGGATCGGGATCAGGCTTGAGGCGCGCTGCGCTCGACGACCCAGTCGACGAGGGAGCGCACCCCGGACGCGCCGCTGCGGGCGAAGTGGTCGGCACAGTGGCTGCTCGAGGTGATGAAGCCGACGCCGACGCGGGAGGTCCGGGCATGCAGCGACCGCGCCGCCGCGCGGGCGTCCGGGGCGAAGACCGATGCGAAGACTGCCTCGCCGCCGCAGCACTCGGGCTCACCGCGCAGGTCGAGGATGGCGTCGGGCTCCCCGCCCGCAGCCACGAACACCGTCCGCTCGAGCTCGGTGAGGTCAAGAACGCGACGCTCTCTACACCCACCGTGCCACGTGACTGACTCTCTTGGCAATTTCGAGGTACGCGACCTGAGCACGGCCGCGTGTCGAGCCAAGAAGGCGATCAGGTGCTCGCCCCGCTCGCCCAGCGCGACGACGGTGTCCGGGCAGTCCGAAACCACCCGCTTCACCTTGCTCGACCGCTCCGAGAGGCTCGCCGCCTGGCGCAGCGCCAGGTCCCGAAGCCCAGCCCGGGCCGCGACGGCACCGGAGCTCGCGTCGAGCGGCTCCAGCCAGAGCGAGAAGGTCTCTCCAGCCATCAGCTCGAGCAGCCCGACAAGCCGACGCAGCCGCGTGACGCGCTCGTCGCTTGTCAGCCATGTCGCCGTCAGGTGCAACGCGGCCGAGGCGGTGCGCTGGCGAAGGTCAAGGAGCGCCGAGGCGCGCGCGAGGAGGTCCCGGTGAAGCGCGCCCTCGAGCTCCCGCCCGAGCTCCACGATCGCTGCCGGCTCGAGCCGCGCTTCGACCGCGCGTTCACGGGCCACGCGAAGCGCGTCAGGGACATCGTTGCCGTGCTTGCAGAAGGAGCGGCAGCGCAGGCACGAGGCGCAGCGGTAGACGGCACGCGAGATGTCTGCATCGAGCGCGAGCTGCCCCGCCCGCTCGGCGTTCGCCAGCGACATCATGGCCCAGGCCGTCGCCTCCTCTGAGGCCGCACCATGGGCCGACGGGCACGAGAAGTGGCACAGGCGCGGGCAGCCGGAGCAGAGTTCGAGCGCCCTCACCTGCTCCTGCGTGAACTGGCTCATGCCTTCTCCTTGGCGCCGGGGGAGTGCGCGTCGTGCCAGCCCGCGCCGAGCGGGCCGGTCGCCGCGAGGCCGCGGGCAGCCTCCGGGATGCGGAGCCCACGGTCGCGCGCCGACCAGGCCGTGACCACGTGCGTCGGTCCCATGCCCAGCACATACATCGAGCCACGCCGACCGCCATCGCTCCAGAGCGCGGCCGCCTCATCGAGCGGCAGCACTGACCAGCGCGCAGCGCTCGGCCGCTCGCTCCGGAGCTCTGCGTGCGAACGGGCGCCAAGCGCCCCCAGGAGGTCGAGGACGCGCTGCGTCTCAGCGCGGTCACCGCGGACACGGACCCGGATGGTACGCGCCCGGGGCGTGGGGATGACGCGCAGGCAGGTGGCGAAGCGCTGCAGAAGCGACGCGACCGCGCGCAGGCGCTCCGCATCGGCCTGAAGGAGCCAGTACGAAGCGGCCCGAGACTCGAGCATGGCCGCCAGCGTGACCGAGACCATGAGCCCCGCCCTGCCCTCGGCGCCGAACCAGAGCGCCCGGAGGTCGGGTCCGCTCGCGGTGCGCGGTGCCGGACGATAGGCATAGCTGCGGCCGTCGGGGCCGATGGCCGTCAGGCCGATGCAGCGTGACCGGGCGGTCCCGGCGTTCCAGCGCGCCGGGAGCCAGGGCTGTCGGCCGAGCGTTCCGCCGATGGTCGCATCGCCGAACGCATCGGTGATGTCGCTGAGCGAGAGGCCGTGTCGAAGGGCGAAGGCGTGCGCGACGGCCCAGGTCATTCCGGCCGGCAGGGTGACGGTCGTCGAGGTCACGTCGGCGGCCGCGTCGCTCGACAGGTTGGCGGCGTCGACGAGCACGCCGCCCGCCCGGGCGAGTGTCGGGCTCACCACGCCGTCAATGCCGGCCCCGACCGGACGCACGTTGGTCTGCTCAGCACAGCAGGCCTCGATGAGCTCGCTGGCATCGCGCTCGTCGCGCACCGTCTCGACACGCCACGCGCCGCCCGCGAGCAGCGACCGGGCCCACGGACGCTCCGGGATCGGGGCAACGGAGCGGTTCGCCGCGTCATGCCATCGGTTCATCGCGCGCCCTCCGCGTTCCAGAGTTTGCCCGGGTTGAGCACGCCCGCGGGGTCGAGGAGCTCCCGTAGCGAGTCGAACCGGGTCTCTGCCCCCGGCTGGTCGTGTCGGAGCCAGGGCGCCTTGAGCAGCCCGACGCCGTGGTGGTGCGTGGCCGACCCACCAAACCGGGTCACGGCCTCGAGCCCGAGCCGCCAGATCTGATCGTAGCGGTCGAGGCAGTCTTCGTTGTCGCGGCCGAAGCCCGCAAAGGTGAAGTAGATGCTGCTGCCGGTGGTGTAGGCGTGCGAGAAGTGCGCCATGACGAAGGCGTGAGGCGAGATCGCCTCGCGGACAGCTCCGTAGAGCCCGGCGACGCGCGACCAGTCGGCGGTGACCTCCATCGTGTCGACGAACATGCCCGCCCGGAGCAGCGTCGGCATCTTGAACGAGACGTCGTGTCGGTGCGCGAACCAGTAGTTGCCGGGGCCGGGCCCGAGGTCCTGCAGCGAGGCCCGCAGATCCGCGAAGAGCGAATCCCCGAGCAGCGCGGCGTCGTCGGCATCGTGCTCCTCGACGCCGGCGATGAGCAGGCAGCCCGTCTCGACGCGCTCCGCCAGGCGGCGGAGCAGGCGCATCGACAGCGGGGTGCGTGAGAGCACGGCGTTGGCCGCCGCGAAGGCCGCGCTACGCGCCTGCCGGGGAGAGAGGCCTTCGGGGAGCCACCCGGGCAGGGTGTCGGGGGCCGCGGCGGGACGACGCTCGGTCGGCATGCGCAGGGGTTCATCGACCGCCTTGCGGGCGCCCGAGATGAAGGAATCGAAGGGGTCGTAGAGCCTGAAGACCGCCGGCTGGTGCCCCGCCTGGAGCGCACGCCGCATCGCGTCGAGCCCGTGGTCGAGTGAGGGAGCCCAGAAGCCCCTGAAGGCGCGGTGCACGCCGTGCGGCTCGACATGGAGCCAGACGTCCGTGATCACGCCAAAGGTGCCCTCGGAGCCCACCAGCAGCGCGGTGATGTCCTGGTCGACCGAGAACGAGTCGCGCACCTCACCCCTGCCGTCGACGAAGCGCACGCCGACGACCATGTCCTCGATCTTGCCAAAGCGGGTCGAGTACTGGCCTGCAGAACGGGTGGCGACGTAGCCACCGACGGTCGAGCAGCCGATCGAGGATGGGAAGTGGCCCAGCGTGTAGCCGAGCCGGTTCAGCTCGTGCTCGAGGCGCTGGCCGATCCAGCCGGCTCCGGCCCTGATGAGCCCACTGGCGATCCGGGACGTGTCGAGCGAGAGGAGCCGCTTGAGGTCGAGGGTGATGCCACCGCGCACCGGTACCGAGGCACCACAGACGCCCGAACCGGCCCCGAAGGCGACGAGCGGAACACCTCGCTCCGCGCACCAGTTCACGACCGTCAGGACGTCACCGGGTGTGGCGGGCGAGACGACGGCATCGGGAGGGTGAATCGCATGGCGCCCGGCGCGTGCCTG
>JBILLP010000214.1:0-6121 GCA_044376025.1 Bradymonadia bacterium | reverse complement strand
GATCAGCGCGTCGGCAAAGAGGTGGTGCCTCGGGATCGTCGCCTGCTCGATCACCGACGCGGGATCGAGCGTCAGCGTCGCAAACCGGATGATGCGGGTCTCGACGTGGTTGCGGACCGGGGGCGCGGGCCGACCGGGCGCATCGGGCGGCTCTGGCGGGCTGTGCATGGCGGGCTCCGGGACGCGTCGCGCTCCGGGCCGACCGTGTGGCCGACCGGGTACGCTCCATGCATTTCGTCGGTCTGCGCCGGTTGTTGCGTTGCGAGGCGTCAAAGGGGCGGGGGGCGCAGTCAGCCCACCGCCAGATGTGACACGCCACGCGAGCCCGGCGACGCAGCCGCCCATGCAGGCCCGACCGCGTGTCGTACGACGTCCAGGGGCGGCGGTGGAGCCCCGCTTGCCCTGCCCACGCACTCCGCTAAGGGCGCAACGCAGTGGCTCACAAAGCTCCGACCCGGGTGCACCCCATGCGAACGCTCCTCTGCCTTGCCGCCCTCGCCGTCTCCTCGATGGCGGCAACCGCGTCGGCCGACCCCGGGCCTGCCGGCGCCCCCATCGCCGGAGACTGCGTCGTGGGCGAGCACCAGGGCTTCGACGACGCAACCGCGGTCACGGCCACCCGGCTGGTCTGCGACGAGCTCGCCAAGAAGGGCGCTCGCATCGGCGCCTTCAGGACCGACCCGACCGACGGTCCCCGCATCGTCGTCGAGCTCGGCGCGCTCGGCAGTGTCGTCATCCTCTCCGCGCGCCAGTACGATGAGACGGGCGTGCAGTCCCGCACCGCCTCGTTGCGACTCGCCGGCATCGAGGAGGTCGCCCAGGCCGCGCCCCGCATCGCCGAGGCCTGGGTCAACAACCGGCCCGAGGCCGCGACCGCCCAGGTCGACAACCTCGTCGGCGAGGAGACCCGTTCCTACTCCGCCAGCAAGCGCTCAGCCGAGCTGCTCGGCGGCGCCGGGCTGATGGCTATCGCGGTGCCCGGCTCGGGGCTCTACGGCGTGCCCGGGCTGATCCTGCGCATGGACTTCGAGGCCCCACGCTTCGCAGCCGGCGGCAGCGCCTTCTTCGGAGGGCTTGCCCGCGGCGACCAGTCCGCCGGATTCTTTGGGGCTACCGTCGACGGCAAGTACTTCTTCTCATCCGGCGACATCAGCCCCTACCTCAGCGCCGGCCTCATGTACGGGGTGATCGGCATGGGAGACGGCGACCAGTTCGGCGGCACGACGCAAGGCGTCGGGCTCGCGACCTCTGCCGGCGTCGAGTTCCTACGCCTCTACCGCAGCCGCCTCGCGATCGAGCTCCGCGCCCACGTGCCCTTCTTCGAGATCGAGGATGCCAACGGGAATGCCGACGACACCTACACGGTACCGGTGGGCATCGCGGTCATCTACGAGTCGCGCATCTGACCGCGGCGCCACCGGGCCTGAACCACTGAGCACCATGACAACCCCTCGACTTGTCCGCGCGGCCACGCTGGCTGTGTTCGCGCTCCTGCTCGCCTCCGCAACCCTCGCCTGGCCACGCGCCTCGTCGGCACAGGATCCCCCGCTGCAGGGACCGCGCCGCGAGATCTCGGCCCGCCCCCCGGCACCGCCGCCCGCAGGCCAGGGTTCGGTGATTGTCCAGGCCTCGCCGTCGGCGCGGGTCTTCGTCGACGGCCGCGACTCCGGCCTGCGGGCGCCGGGTGCCCGGCTGAACCTGCCCCCCGGGCCGCACCAGATCCACGTCGTCTACGACGACTCGGGACAGCCGTCGGCGCCCAAGACCGTCGAGGTTGAGGCCGGCAAGGTCGCCTCGCACATGTTCGCCCGCCACGAGCCCTCGGGCAACTTCAAGGCCAAGTGCGAGGGCGGCTCCGCCAACGACTGCTGGCAGTACGCCAATGCGCTGCTGCGTGAGCGCAAGTTCAACGAGGCGGCCGACGTGTTTGACCGGTTCGCGCGCGACTTCGGGCGTGACGACCGGGCCAAGGTCGCGTCCTTCCTGGCGACGCAGGCCCGCAAGCGGGCGGAGCAGGGCCCCAACGCCCCGCCTGATCCTGCCGCGCGCGCCGCGCTTGGCAGCCTGCTCACGGGCGCGGTCGCCCACGGCTCGGGCGACCCGGGCCTCGCGGTGCCCCAGGTCGCGGCGCCTGCAGACCATGGATCGGGCGCGCCGGGCGCCGCCGCGGGCGGAGCTCCCACCACGGCCGTCGCTGCGCGCGAGGCCGGTGCAACCCCGGGCTCGGGTGAGACGGCCAGGGGCCCGCGATTCGGAAGCGCCACGTCGGCAGAGGCAGAGGGCTCCGGTGGCGCCACCGCCGCGGTGGGTAGCTTCAGGCGCTGGGCTCCCGCGGTGCTCGGGGCACTCGCAGCCTCGATCGTCGCGCTCGTGGTCGTGCTGCGCCGCAGGTCGGCGACCTGACCCTGGCGACGCGTCATCCGGCGCGGCGCATCTGCTTCTTTGCCTGGTGGTGCAGCGCGTGCACCGCGATCCAGAAGGGCGCAAACGCCCGGTTCCGCGACTGCCCGTGATGGTAGCGCCAGTAGATCTGCTGGGCGATGCCCGCGAGCCGAAAGAGCCCAAAGACCTCGTAGAAGGCCCAGTCCACGTCGCCGCGCCCGGTCGCCTCGAGGTAGCGCGCGACGATTTCGCGGCGGGTCATCATGCCCGGGACGTGTGACGGCTGGCGCCTGAAGGCCCGCAGCAGCCGGTTGTCGTCGGCCTGCACCCAGTAGGCGAGGGCGCTGCCCAGCTCCATCAGCGGGTCGCCGACGGTGGCGAGCTCCCAGTCGAGCACCGCGACGATGCGCGAGGGCGCCTCGTTCGAGAAGACGCAGTTGTCGAGCCGCCAGTCGTTGTGGATCAGCGCCACCCCCGCGTCGGCCGGGGTCCGCTCGGTGAGCCAGCGTGTCACCCCGGTCCAGCGCGGCACGTTCCACGTTCGGGCCTGCCCGTAGCGTTCGATCCAGCCCTCGACCTGGCGCCGCGGGTAGCCCGGTCCCTTGCCGAGCGGGGCGAGCCCGGCGGCGTCGACGTCGACGCGGTGGAGCGCCACGAGCTCGTCGACCCAGAGTTCGTTGAGCCGCCGCGCCTCCGCGGCATCGGGGCGGTGGTCGGCGGGGAACTCCGCGCGGGGGATCCAGCCCTCGACGCGGCGCATCACGTAGAACTCGGTGCCGAGCAGCGAGTCGTCGGCGCAGTGGCCGACCATCTCCGGCACGCGCCCGAAGGTGGGGCGCAGCGCCTGCTGGATGCGGAATTCGCGCCCCATGTCGTGGGCCGACTTCGCCTTGCGGCCCGCAGGCGGGCGCCGGAGCACGAGGTCGTGGCCGGGGTACTCGAGCCGGTAGGTCCAGTTCGAGGCGCCGCCGGTGTACTGGGTGACGACAGGCGCGCCCGAGACGTCGAGGCCGATCCCGCGCAGCCACCCGGTCACGGCGTCGGTGTCGAGCGCCTCGCCCAGGCGCGGCGGCCCTGTCGACGCGCCGGCGCTCATGCGCCGACCGCGCGCCCGTGGCCGCGCCGCGCCAGCTCGATGCGGGCGATGACGCCGAGGTGGACCTCGTCGGGGCCATCGGCGATGCGCAGCGCGCGGGCCTGGGCGAGGAAGCGGGTCAGCGGGACATCGTCGCAGAGCCCTGCGCCGCCGTGGAGCTGGATCGCCATGTCGGCGACCTGCTGCAGCACCCGGGGCGCCACGACCTTGATCGCGGAGATCTCGGTCATGGCATCCATGGCGCCGACGCTGTCGAGCTTCCAGGCGGCGTGCAGGGTCAGCAGGCGCGCCTGGTCGATCGCCACCCGCGCCTCCGCGATGCGCTCGCGGTTGCCGCCGAGGTTGATCAGGGGCTTTCCGAAGCCGACACGCGAGGCGCCGCGGTCGATCGCCAGCTCGAGTGCCCGCTCCGCCGCGCCGATGCAGCGCATGCAGTGGTGGATGCGCCCGGGCCCGAGCCGCCCCTGCGCGATGAGGAAGCCCATGCCCGGGCCGGCGATGATGTGGTCGACCGGCACCCTGACCTGCTCGAAGCTGACCTCGCCGTGGCCGTGGGGCGCGTCGAAGCTCCCGAAGACCGGCAGCATGCGCTCGATGCGGATCCCCGGCGTATCGAGCGGCACGAGCACCATCGAGTGCTGGGCGTGTCGGCCTGCGGTGGGGTTGGGGGTGCGGGCCATGAAGATGGCGACCCTGGCACGCGGGTCACCCAGGCCGCTGGTCCACCACTTGCGGCCGTTCAGCACGACCTCGTCGCCGTCGATCACCGCGGTCGCGGCCATGTTCGTGGCGTCTGACGAGGCGACCTCGGGCTCGGTCATGCAGAAGACCGACCTGATGCGGCCCTCGAGCAGCGGCCGGAGCCAGCGCTCCTGCTGCGCCTCGCTGCCGAAGCGGGCGAGCACCTCCATGTTGCCGGTGTCGGGCGCCGAGCAGTTGAAGACCTCGGGCGCCATGAAGCTCCGCCCCGTCTCCTCGGCGACCGACGCATACTCGAGCGTCGAGAGGCCGGTGCCCCACTGTGTGCCGGGCATGAAGAGGTTCCACAGCCCCTCGGCGCGCGCGCGTGCCTTGAGCGCCTCGAGCCGCGGAGGCACCTGCCAGCGCGTCCAGTTGCCGTCGGGGTTGAGCGTGGCGACCTCGCGCCAGTAGTCGGCCTCGATGGGCGCGATGTGGCTGTCGATGAAGCGGCGGACCGCCGCGGTGGCCTCGCGTGCGCGGGGGCTGGGTTCGAACTGCATCGGGTCAGCCTTGGTGCGGGGTCAGTGACCCGCTTGCCCGCCTCAGCCCCGCTTGTCCAGCGCGAGCGTGGGGTGGCGTCAGGCGGCGGTCCGGCGGAGCCCCTCGATGCGGTCGATGACCTGCTCGATGTCGCCCGGGGTGACGCCCTGCAGGATCTCGCCGGCCGGGTAGAGCACGAGCGTGGCTCCCTCGGCGTGGCACCAGCCGAGGCACGAGGTGCGGGTCACCCAGACGCGGCTCAGCAGCCCGTGGCGAGTCACCCAGCCGCGCAGCGCGGAGTAGACCTCGGTGCCCCGGTCGGCGCACGAGGGCATCCCCCCTGGACCCCGGGCGTTGCAACAGACCAGAACGTGGACCACCCCCGAGGGGACATCGACCTGCTTCATCTAGCTCTCTGGCTCGCCGCAGTGCTCCGGCCGGTACGACAACCGACCTGCTTGACCCCGTCGAGACTTGGGCCGTATCGAGGCGATCGGGCGGCGCAAGCCGTCGATCGGTCGTCACGGATCCCTGACATGATGCAGGCAACCCCGCCCCAGGTGCGGCTTGGCGCGCTGCTGCGCTGCCCCGCCACCCACACCCCCGGCATGACGGTCGAGGCCGACCACGCGACCGCGCGCTCCGGAGGGCGCACCTGGGCCATCCGCGGTGGCGTGCTCGACCTGCTCGAGGGCACCTCGATGGGCCGGTCCGCCTCGCAGCGCCTCATGGAGGCGCCCTTCTACGCCCGCGGCTACGAGCAGACCTTTCGGCCGGCGCTCACGCGGCTGGTGACACCCGAGCCGCTGCACCGGGCGATCGAGCTCGCCGCGGCGATGGCCGCGCACGTCGCGCCGAACACGCTGCTCGATGTCGCCTGCGGGTCGGGCAACTTCACCCGGGCGCTGGCCGACTCCGCGCTCGACAGCGAGGCGGCGCGCAGGGGGCGGGGGCTGGTGGTCGGGATCGACCGGAGCGCCCCGATGCTCGAGCAGGCCGCACGTCGCGCCGTCGACGACCCTCGGCTCGCCTGGGTGCTCGGCGACGGCCAGGTGCTCCCCTTTGTCGAGGGGGGCTTCGACGTGACGCACTGTGCCGGCGCGCTCCACCTGCTGCCGCGCCCGGCCGAGGCGCTCGCCGAGTTCGCCCGCGTCACCCGGCCCGGCGGGCGCGTCATCGTCGGCACCTTCGTGGCAGCGCCCGGACGCGCCCGGTCGACGCTGCAGCGCGTCGCGGGCGGTGCCGTCGGCTTTCGCTGGTTCTCCCTTGCCGAGCTTGGCACGATGTTCGACGATGCCGGCCTCGAGCTGGTCGAGCGTGCGGTCGAGGGGCTCGCCGTCACCCTGTGCGGCGTGCGTCGCTGAGCCGTGCCGTCGCCCCCGCCCCCACGCGCCACCCACCGCCCCTGCCCCGACACGCCCC
>JBILLP010000213.1:0-6123 GCA_044376025.1 Bradymonadia bacterium | reverse complement strand
AAGTTGAACGAGGTCGCCGACCCCGGGATGTAGATGTTCCAGCGAGAAAAGCCGGCATTCGCGGCACTTGCCGAGATGTTGTAGAAATCGGGTCTCCTTGCAGCCGGCCCGAGTGTCCACTCGACGTAGCCCCCCGCCAGCGACGTGACGCCGTCGGCCGGCACCGTGAAACGCGGCACCCCGACCAGGTCGGGCAGCGTGATCATCCGGTCGTACGAACGGATGCCGACCGCGTAGCTGATCGCCTGCGGGAGCTGTCCTGACGCCGGGTAGGCCCCTGCCCGGACCTCCACCGTCACACTGTCGAGCACACCCTGCAGCAGCGGGAGCTTCTCGATGTCAAAGGTCGGGGTCGAGGCGACGGTGTCGCGGAGGCCCTCGAAGTAGCCCTCCGGCCCGAAGTTGAAGCCGATGTGCGCGCCGAACTGGGCGGGGAAGGCTGCGCCGTTGATCGTCGCAGCGTAGAGGTCGGGGGCGCCAGACAGCTTCACGGTGAGGCGCGAGGTGAGCGGAATCGAGCAGTCGATCGTCGCCCGAACCGGCTCGCCACCGGGTCGCTGCGTCAGGTAGCGTGTCACGCCGATCCGGAGCGGCACAAAGCTGGCCACATCGGGGGTGCCGTAGCCGCAGAGGACGATCGCGGCATAGTCGCCCACCCGGGTGCTGATGGTGAAGGGGCCGTTCTCCCACCGGATCGCCTCAGGACCGGGGTCTGGGTTGGCCCAGCCGGCGTAGAGCGTCGTGGTGCTCACGACGGCCATCGGCTGCGTGCCAGGCGGCGGGACCCCAATCTTGTCGAGCCCCGTGACGAATCCGACCAGGGTGCCTGTCGGCTCGGGAGCAGGCGGCGCGCAGGCCGGGTCGGTCGGATCGGTGCAGGGGGGTGGCGGAAGCTGGTTGAGCATCAGCGTGACGTCGCGCGCGTCGACACCGATGATGCTCTCGGTCGAGCGGTCGGTCGCGAACGCGGTGATCGTCTGCGGTCCGTAGAGGTCGTCGCCGGTGAAGGTGATCTGGCCCGCTTCGTTCGTGAACCCGACGTAGGGGCTGCTCGACCGGAGCTGCACCATGACCGTCGCGTTCGGGATCGGCACATTCGTACCGAGTTCGAGCACCGTGACCCGGACCTCTCCCTCGATGGAGCCTCCACCGGTTCCGCCACCCCGCTGGGTCGGGTCATCGTACCTGAAGCGCTCGGGCAGCACCGTTCGCTCGCCGCAGCCGCGCACCTCCACCTCGACCTTCTCCTCCTCGTGCGGCGGCGCCACCGCGGCGATGAGGCTCGTGCCGATCACGGTGGTCTCCGCGGCGACGCCGTCGATGAACACCGCGCAGCCGGCGGTGAAGCCATCGCCCGCGATCAGGATCCGGGTGCCGCCCGAGACGGGGCCCGAGGTCGGGGAGAAGCCGTCAAAGCGCGAGGCCCGGAGCCACGAGAGCCTGATGCCGGTGTCGAGCTGCAGCCGCCCCACCCGGGCAAACAGCGGCGCGGTGCCCGGACGCATGCCGGGCACATCGAAGGCGATGCGGCTGCCCGACCGGCTCGTCACGGGCAGCTCCACGCCCGAGGCAACCAGCGCATCGACCGCGCCGAGTCCCGTCCCGACGAGCTCGGCGGACCACCCGGCGTCGGCGTCTCCACCGCTCGGCGTGACGCGCCCAAAGACCGGCAGCGCGACATAGGTGAAGCCCGCGTCGAGCTCGAGGGTTCCGCGCGCAGAGGTCAGGGTGATGTCGGCGATGCCCGCCACGCCCGGCGGCGTGAGCAGCTCGACCCTGAACCGCGACGCACCGAGCACGATCGCGCGGTTGCCGCCGATCGTCGCCGAGGACACCAGCTCGAGCCCAGACCCGAGCACCGAGATCAGCTCTCCGCCGCGGGTGAACCCCGACTCAGGAAAGACGCCCGTCACGGCCGGCGCGGCGACCTCGGCGACCGTGAAGGCCTCGGCCAGCCAGTCGGCGCCGCGCCCGGGGCAGTCGACCGAGACATCGTAGCTGCCGAGCGCGAGCGGAGGCGTCGTCACGACGACAAAGCCATTCCGGTCGCGCGATGCCGGCACCGGCTCGCTCCCAAAGTAGACCATGCAGCCGTCGGTGACGCCCGCGCCCTCGATGCGGACCTCTTCGCCACCCGCGGGTCGACCGCGATCGGGCAGCAGCGCGTCGAGCCGAGGCCTCGCCTCGTAGGTGTAGAGCCCGGTACCGAACACCGCGCGATGGTCGAAGGCCGTGACATCGGCCGGGCCCGGAGCCGGTCCGCCGGGCACCTCGATCACGGCCTCCGCGTCAGAAACCAGCCTGACGACCTCCGCCTCGCGCTCCCCGACAACAAACCGGGTCCGCGCAGAGAAACCCGCGCCCCGGACAACCGCCTCGTTGCCGCCGTCGAGCGGACCCGACGCGGGATCGACCTCGACCAGCGCGAGGTCGGACTCGAAGACGAACGGCGTCTCGAACTGGGCCGCACGCCCGCCCGAGACAACCTTGACCGTCGCCGGACCCGACGGTGCCGGCTCGGTCACAAAGGTGAGCTGGTAGGCATCGATGCGGTCCACCGAGCCCATCCGGACTCCGCCGAGCCAGACCTCCACATCGTCGCCGAACCCGCCGCCCTCGACGAACACGCGCGTGCCCCCTGAGGTCGAGCCGACCAGCGGAGACACCTCGACGACCTGCGGAGGCTCGGTGGCCTCGACGTCGGGCGCGTCCGCCTGCCCCGAGTCGTCGTCGGCATCGGCGCTGCCGTCTGACTCGGACACGTCGGACGTGTCGGCAGGGGTGACCTCACCCACCCAGGCGTCGCGGTCGTCAGCATCGGCCGACGCAGCATCGCCCGGGCCGTCGAGCGCGTCACTGGCGTCGTCGAGATTCCACCAGTCGGGGTAGCCGGTCTCGTAGGGCTTCGCCTCGGGGACCGACGGAAGATCGCACGCTGCCAGCAGCAGCGCGGCGAAGACGACCGACAGGGTGAGGCGGAGGCGTTCCATCAACGTCAGTCTAGCCATCCCCGCACTCGTTGTCAGCGCCGGCGCGAAGGGCTCAGAACCAGCCCGCGAAGTGGCCCCCGGCAAGCGCGGCCCCGAGCGCGTTCGCGACCTTGAAGACGCGCACGCTCATCTGGCTGCCGTACCGTGCGCCGAGAATTCCGCCGAGCAGGCCGCCGACGGCCAGGGGCAGCCCGTCGCGCCAGCGGACGGCTCCGTCGAGCGCGAAGACGACCAGGGCCCCGGTCGCAAAGCCGAGCGTCATGACCGACTTCATGCCGTTGGCGCGCGCCGGCGTCAGCCCCGAGAGGCGGTGCCCGGCCCAGGCGAACAGAAGGCCCACGCCCGCCTGCACGAACCCGCCGTAGACGCCGAGCAGCCCGAACACGGCGTGGTCGCTCGCGCCGGCTGGGCGATCGGCCGCCACCGCGACCTGCGTCGAGGGCTTGAACAGGTCTCGGAGCGTGTGTGCCGACAGCCCCAGGAAGATGACCGCCAGTGCCAGCCGGAGCTGGTCGGGGTCGATGCGGGTCGCGAGCCAGGCGCCGGCCAGCGCCCCGAGCAGCGAGGCCGGGAGCAGGCGCCGCGTCTGGGCCCACGGGATGTCGCGGGAACGCCAGAAGGTCGCCGTCGCGGCGGTGCTCTGGGTCCAGATCGCGAGCCGTGCCGTGGCATTCGCGGCGCCCGGGTCGAGCCCGAGTGCCAGCAGCGCCGGAACCGTCAGCAGCGTTCCGCCACCGGCGACCACGTTGACGAAGCCACCGAGCAGCCCTGCGAGCAGCAGGAGCAACGCCGCGGCCCCGGACACCCGCGCCCTGCCCTACTTCGCCAGCGCGACGCCGACGTCGGGGGCGTCGAGCGATGCGCCGTGGGCCCGGACCGTGGCAGCCAAGGCCTCTCCGCGCTGATCGGCGGGCGCCGGGCCGTCTTGTCCTGCGGCGACCGCCGGACCCACCGCAACAGGGTAGACGATGGGCTCCGGGCGGCCGTCGACATCGCGGCTGCCAGCGGGCCTCGACCCGTCGCGGTTCTCGAGCCAGACCCTGCCGTCTCGCACCACGACCCGCTTTCGCCAGTCGGCCGTCACGCCCCCGGGCGTGTCGAGCAGGTCGGGATCGGCGAAGGCCGGCACGGGGGCTGAGACAAGGCTGTCACCCTCGAAGCCGCCTGCACCGCCCGTGGCTCGCCCGCTGACGGCGTCGAGCACGGGCGCACGCGACGGCATCCAGCGAATCGACCGCTGCCGGATCGAAGCCTCGGACCACCCCACCTCGGACACCTCGACCGGGTGCGGCCATCCGATGCGGTAGCGCTCGAGCCGGCGACGCCCGTCGCTCGAACGCGTCGCGACCGCCACCATGGTTGGGACCACCGAAGCGTGCACGTGGAACTGGTTCTCGAAGAGCACGTAGTCGTAGCCGGCGCAGACAGCGAGCCGGGCAAGCCGCCCGTAGAAGGCGCGCCGTGCCTCGCCGGTCGCCGCGGGGACTGGCGAGAGCGTGAGGTCGTTTGCGCGCCCCTGGTAGTGGGTGGAGCGCGACGAGTGCTCGACCATCGAGTCGTAGGCCTCGGTGACCCGCAGCCTGAAGGCGGGCTGCGCGGTCTCCGGGTCGGTCCATTCGCGGCGCACGAGGTCGGCGAGCCGGGTGAGCGCGGCGGCCGCGTTCGGGTCCATGAGGTAGTCCTCGTCGCGAAAGCCGCGACGGTCGCGCTGCCGAGGCTGCGGAGGCTCGTCCTCCTCGTTCTTGAACTCGAGGCCCCCCGGCACGGCGCCATCCCTGAAGTCCGAGAGCACCGAGAGCGCGGTGGTGCGATCCATGCGCTCGTCGAGCGGGACCATGCCAACGGCGTCGTCCTCGGTCATCCGCGGGTAGGACCCCCGGGGTGGCAGGGGTGGCCCCTTGCAGGCCGACGCGGCGACAGGCCCCTGCACGGGGGCCCGGCGCACGACGAGCTCCCCGAGCTGTCGAACCCAGAAGCTCGCCCTCTCACCGGTGCTGTTGGCCTCGCCGACGCCCACAACCATGAAGGCCAGCATCGAGGGCTGCCAGCCGAGCAGCTCGACCGCGGCACCGGGCTCCACCTTCTTGGCGAGCGTGACCGTGACGCGGGCAGTCCGGGTGAGCCCTGGGTCCCAGGGTGTCACCCTGAAGTGTCCGAGGCTCGCACCCGCCGGCAGCGACGCGACCTGCTCGGCGCTGAACGCCGGGGAGACCTCGAGACGCAGCGGCGCCGGCGTCGCCAGCGACCCCGCCGGCACCACGATCGTGAGGCCGCCGGCGCTCAGCGTCAGCTCGTCGCCACCCGCCATGCCCGATGCCTCTGCCACGGGCAGGACCGCGGCCGGCTCGACCGGCGGCGCCACCGGCGCGGGCGGGGTGGCGCCGCTGCCCGCCTGGGCCTGCTCGGCCAGCAGGGCGGGCGCAGGCGCGCGGCTCACCAAGCCGGTTGCCACGAGCGCGGTCAGGAGCATCGCCCCGGCTATCACGAGCGGTCGGATCATCAGCGCAGCGCACTACCAGCGGGGTCCAGGCGCGACAACGGCCGCTGGCAGGCTTGCCCTGCAGCGCGGGGGTTCGGGGCATGGGACGACGGGTTGCCTCACTCCTTGACGAGCTCGACCGCGACGTAGGCCGTCGTGAAGCCGAGCTCGAGCACGTCGTAGCCGCGAACCCGCTCCTGGCGCAGGATGCGGAGGCCGGGCGGCAGCATCAGCTCGACCTCTGCGACCGAGCGCCGCCAGAGTGGAAGCTCCCCATACCGGAGCTCGTACCGGTCGCGTGGCTGACCCGACCAGTCGGTCAGGTCCTCGAAGGTGATCAGCGCCCGCCCCGCAGACCGGAGCACCCGGTGAAGCTCATCGAGGGCCACATCGAGCGACTCCACGAACTCCAGCATCGCGAGGCTCAGCACCAAATCGACCGAGTCATCGGTGAAGGGCCACTCAGCCCCCGCGCTGGCGACCTCGAGGCGCGAACCCTTGAGCGGGCGCCGCCGCCGCGCAATGTCAACCATTGCCGGCGAGACGTCGAACCCGATCGTCTCGCGGCCCGCCCCGGCAAGGTGCTCGAGCACCGCGCCTGTCCCGCATCCGGCGTCGAGCACCGTGGCGCCCGGGGGGACAACAAGCGGCCAC
>JBILLP010000212.1:0-6126 GCA_044376025.1 Bradymonadia bacterium | reverse complement strand
TCGATCAGCGTGTCGCGGAAGATCTCCCACGTCAGCTCCTCGGCGATGCCGCCCACCTTCTCGAGCGCCTGGTAAATCGGCACGGTCCCGATCGGCACCGGGGAGTTTCGCAGGATCCACTCGCGGGTTGTGTGGATCTCGCGGCCGGTTGAGAGGTCCATCACCGTGTCGGCGCCCCACCGGATCGACCAGACGAGCTTCTCGACCTCCTCCTCGATCGACGACGAGACCGCGGAGTTGCCGATGTTGGCGTTGATCTTCACCAGGAAGTTCCGCCCGATGATCATCGGTTCGGACTCGGGGTGGTTGATGTTCGAGGGAATGATCGCGCGGCCCCGGGCGACCTCGTCGCGCACGAACTCCGGGGTGATCTCTGCGGGGATGGCTGCGCCGCGCGGGTCGCCGGCCAGCCGCGCCTCGCGCTCGCGGTCGGGCGCCACGCCGGCCTCGCGGAGCGACTGGCGGCGCAGGTTCTCGCGCAGCGCGATGTATTCCATCTCGGGGGTGATGAGTCCCTGCCGCGCGTAGTGCATCTGCGAGACGTTCTGGCCCTCGCGCGCACGTCGGACGCGCGGACGCGCCGCTGCGGGCATCGGGGCCCGGCCCGGGGCGCCGTCGAGGGCGCGGTAGCCGTTGTCCTCGGGGCGGATCGAGCGCCCGTCGACCCAGACGGTGTCGCCGCGGGCCTCGATCCAGCCGGCGCGCAGCGGCGCAAGGCCCCGGTGCACGTCGATCTCGACGGCGGGGTCGGTGTAGGGTCCCGATGTGTCGTACAGCAGCACGGGGGGCGGCGGCTCGGTCGCGGAGCCGTCGCGGGTGGGGCGCGGCGAGAGGGTCACCTCCCTGAACGGCACCCGGACATCGGGCGACCGGTCACTGGTGACGTGCACCTTGCGCGAGCCCGCCAGCGGCGCGGTGGTGATGCGTGACGAGGGTCCGGGAACGCGGGCAACGGCATCTGCGCGTGACGACATCGACTCTCCTTTCCTACGCCGGTACGAACCGGATCAGGTTCACGGGTCCGGAGCACCTTGCTCCGTCTCAGCGGCCTGCAGGCCGCGCCCCGAGGGGGCCCGCTGCTTACGGGCGTGGCCGGGCATAGGCAAGCCGCGGCTGCGCGATGCGTCGTCAGGCCGCGAAGTTGCGCCTTGTGCAGCGGCCGGTAGAGGTGTCTGGCGGGTTGGCGGCCGTGGTTGGCCGTCGGGCAGGCAGAGGACCGCGTCGATGATCGAGAAGCTCCCGCCGTGGGTCGAGATCGGAGGCGTCGCGCTGACGATGTGCGCCGGCGCGGTGAACGCGGTCGGGCTGCTCGGGTTCAGCCACCAGGCCGTGTCGCACCTGACCGGAAGCTCGACGCTGCTCGGGCTCGAGCTGGCACGGGGCGACCTGGCGTCGTCGGCCCACCTGCTGCTGATCCTCGCCTCGTTCGTGGTGGGCGCGACGATGAGCGGGGCGATCATCCGCGACGCCACGCTCAAGCTCGGTCGCCGGTATGGCTGGGCGCTGCTGCTGGAGTCGCTGCTGCTGGTGCTGTCGATGGTGGCGCTGACGCGCGGCTCCGAGCTGGGGCACTACCTCGCCTCCGCGGCCTGCGGGCTGCAGAACGCGCTGGCGAGCACCTACAGCGGCGCCGTGATCCGGACGACCCATGTCTCGGGGCTCTTCACCGACCTGGGCATCATGCTTGGCGGCCGGCTGCGGGGCCTGCCGTTCGACCGTCGGCGAGCGTGGCTCTACCTGCTGCTGATCGGCGGATTCGTGGCCGGCGGCAGCATCGGGACGCTGGCGTGGGACCGCTGGTCGTTCGCGGCGCTGCTGCTGCCGGCCACGGTGACCTTCGCGATGTCGGTCGCCTACTGGATCCTGCGCTGGCTCAGGCTCGATCGGCGGCTCGACGCGGCGTGACGGGCCGTGTGTGGCCCGTTTGCAGGCCGCGCGGTGGGTGCTTCGCGGTGTGCTGCCGTGCATGTCCTACATGTAGGGAAATGTCGCAGGTTTTTTGCCCGCCCCCGGTGGCCCCCATAGGTTGCGGAGGTCCGACAGCCACCGAGGCGTCATGAGTCAGCCCGCATCGTTGCTTCCGCAGAGCCTGCCGACCCGCCTCGGCGGCTATCACCTCATCGACAGGCTGGGCTCGGGCGGCATGGGTGTGGTCTATCGTGCGGTGGCGCCCGGCGGCGGCGAGGTGGCGGTCAAGGTGATCCGCGACGACGTGGTGAACCAGACCGAGACGCGGCGCCGGTTCTTGCGCGAGGCGCGGGCGGCGGCCCGGCTCGAGCACCCGAACATCGCCCGGCTGTTTGACTTCGGGGTGATCGAGGGGCGGTACTACCTGTCGATGGAGCTGGTGAAGGGCGGGTCGCTGGCCCAGTGGCGCTGGTCGCCCCCCGACGGCGCGCAGGTGGTCGAGGTCTTCGAGCAGGTGCTCGCGGCGCTGGCCTACGCCCATGCGCGCGGCGTGGTGCACCGTGACCTCAAGCCCGAAAACGTGCTGATCGGCCAGGATGCGTCGGGCCGCTGGTTCGCCAAGCTGATGGACTTTGGCGTGGCGCACTTCAGGGACGACGCGCCGATGGAGGGCATGGAGGCGGAGACGCTGTTTGTCGGGACGCCGGCGTACATGAGCCCCGAGCAGGCGGTCCGTGCGACCGATGTCTGCCCGGCGACAGACCTGTACGCCGTGGGCGTGATGCTGTTCGAGGTGCTGGCGGGGCGGCTGCCGTTCACGGGCGAGAACATGGCGGCCATGCTGATGGCGCACATGGGCCACCCGATCCCGGAGCTCGAGGTGCGGGCGGGCTACCAGCTCCGCGGCCCGATGCACAACCTGGTCCGCAAGCTGCTGTCGAAGGAGCCGACGCGGCGCTTCATGTTTGCCTCCGATGCGCGGCGTGCGCTGCAGTCGTGCAGGGTGGTGGGGCGACCGGAGCGCTGGTCGGGCGGGGAGCGTGGAGCGTGGTCGGCGCCCTCGGAGGTCGCGGAGACCCGTGCGGGAGACGCCGGCCTGGTGCTGCAGGCGCTCGCGACGGTCGCCTCGCCGGAGCCGATGGCGGTGGTGCTCGACGCCACGACGCGCATGGCGCCACGGGGTGCGGCGCCGCCGGCCCCGGAGCAGGCCCCTGCCGTGAAGGCGCCCGCCGCAGGCGACGAGGTGCAGGGAGCGCCCGGGCCGCTCGCGGCGCTGTACGCCCGCGCCCGCTCGGAGTCGCCGCTGGAGTTTGCGCTGCCGGCAGGGCTCGCGCCGATGTGCTCGATGTTCGGGGTGCGCGATGTGCCGCTGCAGGGCAGGACGGGCGAGCGCGCGCGTCTGCTGGCGCTCGCGGAGACGGCGCTCAGCCGCAACCGGGGTGTGGTCGCGCTGGTGACCGGCGAGCTCGGCATGGGCAAGTCGCGCCTGATGTCCTCGCTGCGTGAGTCGCTCGAGGAGCTCGGCCGGATGCAGGTCTGGTTCGGCCAGTCGAGCGAGGGAGGCAGCCTGTCGGACGGTGCGGTGCGCGCGGCGCTCCGGCACGGGCTCGGCCTGCATGGGGTGATGCCGGGGGCCTACGCGGAGCGCATCGCCTCAGACCTCGACCGGCATGGCGTGCAGGGTCCGTGGGAGGTCGACGCGCTGACCGAGTACCTGCTCACCTCGCCGCCGGCGCCTGACGCCAGGCCGCTGCTGGAGTCCGAGGAGTCGCGCTTCGCGCTCGTGGAGCGGGTGCTCCAGCGCGCGGCCAAGGATCGCCCGGTCGCCCTGGTGCTCGAGGATGCCCACCTGACCGACGGGCTGACGCTCCGCATGGCGGAGTGGCTGCTGGCGGGCCGCAACGAGCATGCCCCGTGGCTGCTGGTGATCACGCTGCGCCCCGAGCAGGTGCCGGCCGCGGGGCCGCTGGCCACGGCGGTGTCGCGCCTCCGCTCGCTGGCGTCACGCGGGGAGCTCGACCTCGTGAGGCTCGGGCGGCTCCGCGACGCCGACATCACCGCGATGGTGCAGTCGTCGGTGGCGGTCGAGCGCGTGATCGCCGATGCGGTGACCCGACGTGCAGAGGGAAACCCGCTCTTTGCGGTCGAGCTCATCAGGCAGCTCGTCGACTCGGGCCAGCTCGAGGGCTTTGGCGATGCGCCGCAGCCGGTCGATATCCTCGAGAGGCTGCCGGGCGGGATCCGGGCGCTGCTCGGGCGCCGCGTCGACGATCTGCTCGCGTCGGAGCGCGGCGGCCGCGCGGTCGAGCTGGTGCTGAACCTCGTGGCCATCCTCGGTGAGCGTGTCTCGCTCGGGCTGATCCACACCGCCGTCGAGCTCGCCGGCTGGGAGCAGGCTGCGCAGAAGGTCGAGCTGGCCCTCAATGCCGCGCTCTCCGCGCACGTGCTGGTCGAGGACGAGCCGAACTCCTTTCGCTTCGACAGCGCGCTGCTCCGTGACGTGCTGCTCGACCGGATCGAGGCCCAGGGCGAGGGCCCGCTGCTGCACGAGATGGCGGCCCGCGCGCGGGTGCTCCACCTGGGCCGGTCGGCGGCCGACCACGCCTACGAGATCGGGCGACACCTGCGCGCCGCCGGGCTGGTCGACGAGGCCTTCTCGTGGTGGATGACCGGTGCGCAGCAGGCGACGGCCCGCCGGCGCTTCCACACCGTGCTCGAGCTCTGCAATGCCGTTGTCGGCCTGGCCGATGAGCTCGAGCTCGACGCGGAGCGTGAGGGGGGCCCGTCTCCGGTGCCGGCCGCCGTGCTGACGCACTGCAGGCTGCTGCTGACCGAGGCCCTCGCCGTCACGGGCAACCACGAGCTGGCGCACCGCATCGGCCGCTCGCTGGTCGCCGAGCTCGAGATCGGCAGCCCGACGCATACCGAGGCGCTGCGCCTGATGGCCGACGTGGCGATCCGGGGCGGGCACCTGCGCCAGGCACGGTGGACGCTGCTGCAGGCCATGGCGGGCTGCGCCGAGCTGGGCGACCGCCACGGCGAGGCGCGCTGCTCGCTGTCGCTCGCAGAGGTCGAGCTGCGCGAGTCCCGGCTCATCGAGGCGGCACGCATCCTTCGGCAGACCACCGACGAGGCCCGGGCGCTCGGCGACTCGCTGCTGCTGGCGCGTGCGCTGCTGGCGTCGTCACGCCTGGCGCGGCTCGAGGCGCGTGCGCCCGAGGCGCGCCTGCTGGCGCTCGAGGCGCAGCGGCTGTTCGTCGAGGCATCGGACCGCGCCGGCGTGGCCGATGCGCTCGTGGCGCTGGCCGAGGCGGTGATCGACCGGGGTCAGCATGCCGCCGCGGCGGAGCACCTGCGCGAGGCGCGCCTGTCGTTCGACGAGATCGGTGACCGCCATGGCGCGGCCCGATCGCTGCTGGTGCTCGGACGCGCGGTCGCCGAGCAGGAGCGGGCGACGGATGCGAGGGCGCTCTTCGAGGAGGCCGCCGATGTCTTCTCATCGGTCGGGGACCCCTCGTTCGCGTCGGTGGCCCAGCTCGCCCGGGCGCGCGTCGCGGCGGAGTCGGGCGACTGGGAGGCCGCGAACGACTCGATCGACCATGCCCTCTCGCGCGACAACCGCGAACGGATCGACATGGTCGAGTTCGTGGACCTGCTCGTCGAGGTCGGCCGCCTGGCCAAGGTTGCAGGCCACGCCGTCACCGCGCGTCGGCTGCTGTCGTTCGCCAGCCTCAAGGTGGGCCGGCTCGATGTGACGTCAGGCTCGCGCCGCCGGTTCGAGGAGATCGCCCTGCTGCTCGGCGAGCTGGCCTCGGGTGACGACGCACGGGGCGGCACGCTCGGCGTGGCGTGAGCCGCCGCGGGCAGCCGCTGCCGCTCGCGGCGTGACTCCGGGCTTCGATCCCGGTACGGTGGGCTGTAAGTCGTCCCTGCCGGCGCCCCTCGAGGCGCGGGGGCCTGCTCCAGAGGCGTATGATGACGAATGGCAGGTGGTTGCTTCGCGGGTGGTTCGGGACCGCGCTCGTCGCGGGGCTCCTTTCGTGTTCGGGCGGTGACGGCCAGCAGGACGACGCCTCGGGGTCGTCGGGCGACGCGGACGTCAGCTCCGGCGACGCGGGCGACCTGGGCGACGATGCTCCGGACACGGGCACCGACGTCTCCGACACGGTCGAGGATGTCGAGCCGGATGGCTCCGGCGCCGAGCTGGGGCAGCCCTGC
>JBILLP010000211.1:0-6131 GCA_044376025.1 Bradymonadia bacterium | reverse complement strand
AGGGCTCTGGTGGACGGTCATGAACCGGCCCGGCGAGAGCTACCTCGAGACGAGCGCCGCGGCGCTCTTCGCCTACGGCATGGCCCGCGGCTACCGGTACGGGTTCGTCGATGCGTCGGTGCTGCCTTCGATCGAGGCGGCGATGCGCGGCGTCACCGCGCGCATTGTCGTCGACCCTGAGGGGGTGCCGACCGTGACGGGCGTCTCAGGGCCGACCTCGGTGGGCACCTTCGACTACTACGCCACGCTCGCCACGCGCGACGACGTCGCCTACGGCATCGGCGCGGTGCTGCTCGCGCTGACCGAGACATCGGGGCTCGAGTAGCGCCGCCGGCGGCGGTTCGGTGCTCCGCGGCTGCACCGCAGAGGTGAGCGTTCGCTCTCTTTGTGGTTGGACTTCGATCACGCTTCGTGACAGACTCCGGCCCCGTCTGGGTGTCGCCTTGCTGGGTCGGCAGCCGCCGAACCCTGTCGATCCTCTGGAGCCTCTGCCATGAAGCTGAAGCCGCTTGTTGCCTCGTTGGGAGCCGCCTGCCTCTTCGCCGCCTGCGGCACCGAGGCTGGTGGCGCGGGCTCCGGCGAGCCGATCCAGGTCGACGCCGGAGGCTCGGGCGACGCCGTCGACCTCGACGGCTCCGGCGGTTCCGGTGACAGCGACACCACGCCCGGGCAGGCCTGTGCGACCAGCCGCGACTGCGCCGGCGGGCAGGTCTGCGTCGAGGGCGGCTGCCTCGACATCGTGTGCACCTCAGACGCGGAGTGCGCCGGTGGCGCCACCTGCAACCTCGCGACCTTCCAGTGCGAGGGCGGCGTGACGCCCTGCGCGACAAGCCGCGACTGTGCCGGCGGCGAAGTCTGCCGCGACGGCTTCTGCGTCACCCCCGGCGCGGAGTGCACGCCGGGCGCCACCGAGTGCGACGGCGCCTCGGGCCGCCGCGTCTGCGGCAGCACCGGTACGTGGACCAACGAGGCCTGCGACGAGGGTGACCTCTGTGTCGAGGGCGACTGCGTCACCCCCGCGGACACCTGCGAGCCGGCGGGCGAGACCTTCTGCCAGGGCGACAGTGTCGTGGTCTGCGGTGCCGACGGCGTCGTCGTGGCGCGGCTGCCGTGCGGCGACCGCCAGTCCTGCACCGACGGCGCCTGCGAGGACCGCGCCTGCACCGAGGCCGACAACTTCTGCGTCGATGGCTTGACGCTCGCCATCTGCAACCCCGCGACCAACACCTTTCGCGACACGTCCTGCAACACGCAGCAGATCTGCGTCGATGACGCCTGCCGCTTCGAGTCCGGCAGCAACGTGTGCGGCGGTGACCAGCTCCTGTCGGCACTGCCGGGCGACGCCTGCGGCGACTGCGGAACCTGGACCTGCAGCGGCACCAACGACGTCGCCTGCGACGACCCCGGGCTCAACGCCTGCGGCGGCTGCGGCCCGCTCGGCGGCGCAGAGGGCGACGCCTGCGGCCAGTGCGGCACCAAGGAGTGCGCCGACGGCGCCCTCGTCTGCAACGACCCTGGCCAGAACCCGTGCGGAACCTGTGACGTGCTCGCGAACCCGGTCGGCACCTCGTGCGGCACCTGCGGCGCCTACGAGTGCAACCGCTTCCCTTGGCTCGGCGGCGAGCCGACGACCTGCAACGACCCGGGCGCCAACGCCTGCGGCGGCTGCGGCGACCTCGCCGGGCAGCTCCCGGGGCAGGTCTGCGGCACCGACCAGGTGCTGACCTGCGACGGCGGCGACGCGCTCACCTGCTCGGCCGACCGGAGCGCGACCTGCAGCTCGAACCTCGAGTGCCTGCTTTACACCACCTCGCTCGGAATCGACCTCACCGCACTCGGCAACGTGGCCTGCGACGGCGAGGTCGGCTGCTACATCAAGGGCCAGTGCTCCGCCGATGGCAACGGCACCGCCCAGGACCCGTTCGGCGCGGGCTGTGTCGGTGGCAGCCGCTGCCAGTCGCTGCTCATCCTCGGCGCCGTCTGCGTGGGCTGCGACCCGGCGACCAACTCGGGCTGCCGCGCCGGCGAGACCTGCCAGACGCTCCTCGGCCAGAACTACTGCGCGGCACCGGCTGCGGGGCCCTGACGGGCCACATCAGCCCCGGGCGCCTCGAACCTGCCCCGTCTCGCGCCGAGTCGTCGGGCGAGGGCGATGGTGCGGCCTCAGCGAGACCCCGAGGCAGCCCGGTCATCTTCGCGCGCCGGGAGCTCGAGGTCGGCGAGGTTGGGTTCGAGGTGCCGCAGCTCGCGGCGCAGTCGCTCGTAGCTGAGCCAGTGCCGGTAGCCGTAGCGCACGGCCTCGGTGCGGTTGCGTCCGGCGCGTCCGCCTGCGTAGGCCGCGAAGTCCATCTCGAGGCTGGCGAGCTCCTGGGCGGCCCACTCGATCGCGAAGCCGGGGTCGCGGAGCTGGGCGCAGGTGGGTCGGCCGGCGATGCGTTCGCGCGGCATGACCTGCACGATGCCGCAGGCGCCCTCAGAGCTCCGGACCTCGTTGCGAAAGCGGCTCTCGTGCCAGCCGAGCACGACGAGATGGAGCGGGTCGATGTCGTGGCGGCGCCCTGAGGCGACGGTGGCGCGCGCGATGGTATCGATCAGCGCGGCGTCGATCTTGCGATGCTCAGCGGAGGCGATGCGCTGCGCGGCGACGGCGGCGCGGTGGATGTCGGCCTCGAGCGCGAGCTGGGCGCGGCTCGGGGCGGGCGGAGCGATGCTGGGCGCAGGGGCCGGGGTGGTCTGGGCGTCGGGCCGTGCGGGAGCAGGCTCGGCGGTGGCGACGACGTGCGAGGGGTCTGGCGAGGCGCTGAGCTGGGTCAGTGCGACGGCAGAGACGACGAGGGCGGCCTGCGCGCTGCGGAGTCGAAGAAGAGGCAAGGAGGGCCGTTCCGTGTGGGATTCGGAAGCGTGTGCACCGGTGCGCGTGTGCACCGGATCGGGAGGATTCGGGACGATAGGGCAAGGGGATTCGGATTGACAAGCGAAAATTGAATGAAGCCTCAATCCGTCCCGGAGAATCTCGCAAGTGTATGATGTTGCTGTAGATTGATTCGTGATTCCGGGGCGTTCCAGGTCGATTTGGGGGCGGTTCCCGGGCGGATTCCTCGCCGAGGATCGAAAAAAGATCGAGGGATCATGAAGTGAAAGTGTCGTGTTTATCCTACATCGGAATACATGGGAGTACATCTGTCACGCGTGGGCTCGGGAGGCTGTCGGGCGTGTGTCGCGGGTGCCCGGGGGGCGGCCGGGCTGAAGTCGCCTAGAGCGCGGGATTGCTGGGTCTTCTGGGGATCCTCGCGAGGATCTGGGAGTGCGCGAGCGCGCAAATCCCTCGAATGTGTCGAGCCTTGTGTGATCCCGGAGAATTTCTGGCATCGATCCGTGGATAACCCTCTGTAAGGTCGGGCGATCGTCGGGGTGTCGCCCGGCGCCGGTTCGTCGACCGGGTGCAGCGCGAAAGTGCTTGATCGCCGCGTGGAACAGGCGTACGGCGTTCGAAAGCGGGTGATCCGACCCGCACTCCGCGCCGGAGACGTGCCATGAAGAAGCTCGCCCTGCTGTCCCTCTGCCTCCCTGCCCTGCTGGCGTGCGACGCCGACGCCGGCAGCGAGGCGTCGAACCCTGAGCTCCGCTCGACGGAGTCGATGGTCGTCACCGGCACCGACGGCAACTCCTACACGGTCACGATCAACTACGACTCCGGCATCATCCAGCGCGACATCGCGATCGGCCTGATCACGCACGTGCAGGTGGTCGGCGGCAACCCGGCCGGCACCCCGCGCCCGGTCGACAGCAATGGTCCCTCGATCGTCACCGTTCGCCCCGCCGACCCGCACTGGGATGGCCCGCACGACCACCCCTTCGAGGTCCACGTGACCCCCGAGACCGGCGAGGCCCTCACCGAGGTCCCGATCGACGACTCCTCGTGGCGCTGGATCGACCCGTCGGACATCCCCGCCTGGGACGCCTACTGCCCGCCCGGTCACGCCGGCTGAGCCTCGACGCGCCGCTGAACCGCCGCGCCGCCTCCCTCTGACTCGTCCACGCACCCCTCGGCCTCCCCCCCATGGCGACCCTGACCCTGCGCGACTCCGGCGAAGTCCTCAGAGACCCCGAGGCGATCGCCGCCTTCCTTGAACCCTTCGGCATCTGGTACCGGCGCTTCGAGGGCAGTGACTCCCTCGCCCCCGACGCCTCCCAGGCCGACGTCCTCGCCGCCTATGACGAGCCCATCCAGAGGCTCAAGGCCGAGGCCGGCTACGTCACCGCCGACGTCATCAACATCCTCCCCGAGACCCCCAACCTCGACACCCTCCTCGCGCGCTTCAGCCGCGAGCACTGGCACTCCGAGGATGAGGTCCGCTTTGTCGTCCACGGCAGGGGCCTCTTCCATATCCACCCCACCGACGGCCCCGTCTTCTCGATCGAGGTCCGAAAGGGCGACATGATCAACGTGCCCCAGGGCACGCTCCACTGGTTCGACCTCTGCGACGACCGCACCATCCGGGCCATCCGCCTCTTCAAGGACATGTCGGGCTGGACGCCCAACTACTCCGACTCCGGCGTCGACGCCCGCTACCAGCCCCTCTGCTTCGGCCAGCCCCAGAACCTCGCCCGCCAGCAGCAGCAGCCCAGCCTGCCCTCCGAACTGCTCCAGCTCACCCAGCGCCAGCAGCAGCAGCAGTAGCCCGACCTCGCGCCGCCCAGGCCACCGCCTCGGCGATCGGCCCCGGGATCTCCTCGGGCGAGAAGTGCCCCGCCTCGTGGCGCGACACCCGCGCACCCGGCAGCGAACGCTCGAGGTGGCCCACCACCGAGCCCAGGATCGGGTCCCTGACCCCCCACGGCAGCGCCACCGGGCCGCCAAACCCCAGCACGAACTCCCAGCAGCGCGCAAGCGGCTCGATCGACGCATGCTCCGGGCCATCGGGCACCATCCGCGCCAGCGCCAGCGGCGCCGCGTTCTGGCTCAGCCCGCGCAGTGGCGCCCGGTAGGCCGCCGCCACGTCGCCCGAGATCGAACTCCGGTCGGCCTGCGCCAGCCACAGCGCCACCTGCGGAAAGCCCAGCCCTCGAAAGACCGCCTCGCCCAGCCAACGCGTCTGCGCCAGCCGGTGAAAGCCCGAGCGCCTGAAGCCCGGCCGCGGCGGGCCCGCCACCGTGTTCGTCAGCACCAGGCCCCGCACCCGGTCCGCCCGGTGCGACAGCGCCCGGAGCCCGATCGGACCCCCCCAGTCCTGCCCCACGAAGACCACGTCGTCGAGCCCGAGCCGGTCGATCACCCCGCCGACACGCGCCGCGTGCAGGTCGATCGTGTGCTCCCGGTCGGGAACCCGGTCGGAGTAGCCGAGCCCCGCGAGGTCGATCGTCACCACCCTGAACCGCGTCGGGTCGAGCGCCGCCGCCACCTTGCGCCACAAGAAGCCCCACGTCGGGTTGCCGTGGAGCGCCACCACCGGCTGGCCCACGCCGCGACTCATCACGTGCATGCCGACGCCCCCGATCTCGATGCGGCTGCGCTCGAAGGGGCCGAGCAGTTCGAGCGTCCGGGGGGCGAGCGGGGGCAGCGGAGCCTGCATGGGACCTTCTCGGGGGCGGGGCCGAGGCGTCACGCCTCAGCGGGAGTTGAGGACCATCACCGGGCAGCGCCCGTGGTTGAACACATGGTCGACGAACCGGCCGTAGTAGGCGCGGCCCGACACCGGGCGCAGGTTGCTGCCCATCAGCACCAGGTCGCAGCCGAGCTCTGACGCCAGCTCGAGCACCGCCATCTCGGGCCGCTCCGACACCAGCACCCGGGTCTCGACCGACGCCCCGAGCTGCCGGGCCAGGTCGGCGTGCGCGTCGACGATCTCGCGGCCCAGCTCCGACGCGCCGCCCCGCAGGCCCGGCCCGAGCAGCACCTGCTCGGTGGCCCCGATCGACACCACCGTCACGACCACCAGGCTCGCCCCCGATGACGTCGCGAGCGCCGCGGCCAGCTCGACCGCGCTCCGGCTGTACTCGGTGCCGACGGTCGGCACGAGGATCCGCCGCGGCCGCCACTGGTCGGGCGCCTCGACCCCCGCATCGTGCCACCTGAAGACCAGCGTCGCGCAGGGCACGGCGCGCACCACGTCGGCGATGAGCTGGTTGAG
>JBILLP010000210.1:0-6142 GCA_044376025.1 Bradymonadia bacterium | reverse complement strand
CGATGATGCGGCTCGCCACGCTGATCGCCGAGCACTACGACGCCTACTACCCCGGGCTCGTGCGCCGCGACCTGCTGATCGCCGGCGTGCTCCTGCACGACATCGGCAAGGTCTGGGAGCTCGAGGCCGGCCTCACCACCGACTACACCACCGCCGGACGCCTCGTCGGGCACATCCCCATGGGCGCCGCCCTCGTCGACCGTGTCGCGCGGCAGCTCGGCGGCGTCCCCGACGACCTCGTCTGGGAGCTGCAGCACCTCGTGCTCGCTCACCACGGGCAGCTCGACTTCGGCTCGCCCATCGAGCCCAAGACCGTCGAGGCGCAGATCCTCCACTACGTTGACCAGATCGACGCACGCACCAACATGTTCGCGCAGTTCGCCACCCAGGACGGCTGGACCCTCTCGCACCGCGCCTTCGGGCGCCCCGCCTACACGCCGGCGCATCGCCCCTGGCTGCCCGACGAGCCCGGCACCATCGGCCCGCGCGGTCCCGGGCGCCCCGCCGTCGTGCCCCCGACCGGCGTCACCCAGGCGATCGACCTGCCGGTCGCCACGCCCAGCCCGGTCGCCACGCCCAGCCCGGTCGCCACGCCCAGCCCGGTCGCCACGCCCAGCCCGGTCGCCACGCCCAGCCCGGTCGCCGCCGCTGACGAGCCGCCCGCCGGCGAACCCGACGCACCGGCCTCTGGCGGCGTCACACTCAGCCTCTTCGACGGGCTCTGAGCCTCAGTCGCCGTCGAGCCAGTCGGCGCGCGACAGGTCGAGCCGCCGCAGCGCATACTCGACCCCGCGCCGGTGCATGCCGGCCGTGCGCGCCGCCGCCGACAGGTTTCCGCCGCACTGCTCCATCAGCTTGACCCAGTAGGCGCGCTCGAACTCCTCGAGCAGCCGCGCCTTGGCGTCCTTGAAGGGGATCTCGCAGTCGACGACCAGCGCCTCCGACGGCGTCCGCACCCGCGGACCCTCGCCGATGTCGAGAAAGGAGCCGTCAACCTCGCCCCCCGACGACAGCAGCACCGCCCGCTCGATGAAGTTGCGAAGCTCGCGCACGTTGCCGGGCCACTCGTGCCGCCGAAGCCGCTCCATCGTCTGGTACGAGATGTTCATGGGCTCGCGGCCCTTGCACGACTCACGCAAGAAGTGGTCGGCCAGCAGCGGGATGTCGTCGGGCCGGTCCCGCAGCGACGGCAGGTGCACCTGCACCACCGCCAGCCGGTAGTAGAGGTCTTCGCGAAAGCTGCCGCGGGCGACCTCCTCGCGCAGGTTCCGGTTCGTGGCGGCCACCACGCGCACGTCGATCGGCACCGGCTCGTTGGTGCCGACCCGCCGCACCTCGCGCCGCTCGAGCGCACGCAGCAGCTTGGGCTGCAGGTCAGACGGCAGCTCGCCGAGCTCGTCCAAGAAGAGCGTGCCGCCGCTGGCCTGCTCGAAGGCGCCCTTGCGGTTGGCGATCGCCCCGGTGAACGAGCCCTTGGCGTGGCCAAACAGCTCCGACTCGATCAGGTCACGCGGCACCGCCGAGCAGTCGACCACCATGAACGGACCCTTGCGGCGCGGGCTGTGGTCGTGCACGGCCTCGGCGACCAGCTCCTTGCCGGTGCCCGACCGCCCCGTCACCAGGATCGTCGCGTCGCTGGGCGACACCCGCTCGAGCAGCCCGAAGACCTCGCGCATCAGCAGGCTCTGCCCGACCATGCGCCCAAAGCGGTTCGCGCCCGAGAAGCGCACCTCGACCTCGTCTTCGGTCGGCTCGAACCGCACCCGCGTGTCGCCGATCGAGAAGGTCGCGCCTGGCACCAAGAAGGCCTCGCGGATGCGCACCTCGCCGATGCGCGTGCCGTTCTTGCTGTCGAGGTCGCGCAGCCGGTAGCCCGCCGCATCGACCTCAATCTCTGCGTGCTGCCGCGACACCGTGGGGTCGTCGAGCACGAGGTCGTTGTCGGGGCTGGTGCCGATCGTGACCCTGCGCTGGCTGAACTCCGCGACCGCGCCGATACGGCTGCCGTTGGCGGCGAGCGCCACGAGCCTGAAGCTCCGCAGCCGCAGCGCCCGGGTGCCGTTGTCGAGCAGGATTGTCCGCGTGATCTCGTCGCCCATGGCCCTCTGCCTCACACCGAGGGGGCAGCTAGCGCGCCGCGTCCTGCCAGTCCACGCTGAGCACATGCTCGCCGCCGGCGGTGACCTCGATCGTCTCGCCGTCGCGCACCCCCTGCGCCTCGTTGACGACCTCGATGCGGTGGCGCCCGGGCGGCAGCGCGAAGGTGCCGCGAAGGCTCCTGACCTCGCCGATGGCCACGCCGTCGACGAGCACCCTGCCGACCATCGGGGCGGCGGCGAAGCGCACGACGAGGGTGCCGGCGCCCGCGGCCCCGGAGCCCTCGCGCAGCCCCGGCCGCGGGGTGGGTCGGGGCGCCGTGCCCGCGGCGGTGCCACCGTCGTCGCTGCCCGGTCCCGTGCCACCGCCCCCGGGGCCGCCCGGCGCATCGCCGTCGGCCATGGCCGCCCCAGGGGGCGGCCCGGCGGCCGGCTCCGCAACGCCCCCCGAGCCCTCGTCGGCCAGCGGCGACAGCACCCGGGCAAAGACCGACTCGTCGGGCGCAAAGGTGTGGCGCTCCCGCACGGCGCGATGCCCCGGCAGCTCGAGCACGATCTCGTACTCCCTGCCCGGTACGACCGCCTGGGTCACGCCCGCCGGGAAGGCCGCCCCGCCGTCGATCCGCACGCTCGCCCCCGGCGGGCTCGACTGAAAGAGCACCTGCCGCAGCCGCGCCTCGAGCACCGCCTCGATGCGGGTCTGCGCCGGCACCGACACGCTGCGGTCCACCGGCTCGTAGCCGTCGAGCTCGAGCCTGACCTGGTGCTCGCCCCGCCGCAGCCGCAGCGGCGTGCCCGACCGTCCTGACGGCCGCCCATCGACCCACACGGCCGCGCCGTCGGGCTGCGTCTGCACCTGCACCTCGAAGCTGCGGCGCCACCAGGCCGCACCGGCCGCCGTCACCGCCAGCAGCGCGACGACCGCCGCCAGCGTGGCCCACAGGCCGCGCCGGCCCGCGCCGGGCCTCTCGGGCGCCGCCGCCCGCGTCATGGTCGCCTCGTGCGAGGGCACCCCCCTGCGGCCGGCGCTGCCGGTCGACGACCCGGTCCCCATGCTCGGCCCGGTGCCGGGCTCCCGGGGGCGCGACGGCGTCGCCGACCTGTCCGAACGCTCTGCCGCGGCCCGGTCGAGCTCGGCGTTCAGCAGCTCGTCGAGGCCCGGGCGCCCGGGGCGTGTGCGCGGCATGCGCATCTCGCGCTCGATGAAGCGCGCCAGCCGCGAGCCCGTCACCGGGCCCGTCTCGGCGAACAGCAGCTGCATCAGCGCCATCAGCATCTCTTCGACCTCGCCAAAGCGGTCCTCGCGCCGCGGCGCCAGCGCCCGCTCGACGATGTCTGCCAGCCGCGGCGCCAGGTCGGGGCGCAGCGACCGGATCGGCCGGCGGTCGCCCTCCTGGATGCGGCGCAGCAGCTCCATGTCGTTGGCGCCGTCAAACGGGCGCTGCCCCGTCAGCAGCTCGAACATCACGACGCCGAGCGAGAAGATGTCGGTGCGTGAGTCGACACGCTCGCCGCGCGCCTGCTCGGGCGACATGTAGGCGAGCTTGCCGCGCAGCTCCCCGGTCGCTGTCAGCGTGGCGCGGCCGTGCGCCGTCGCGATGCCGAAGTCGACCAGCTTCACCTCGCCATCGCGCGAGATCAGCACGTTCGAGGGCGACACGTCGCGGTGCACCAGCCCGAGCGGCCGGCCCTCGTCGTCGCGCTTGTGGTGCACGTACGCGAGCCCCTTGCACAGCTCCGCGCCGACGAAGGCCACCAGCTCGTCGGGCATGCGAGTGTGCCCCGCCAACGCCGCCCGGTGCAGCGAGCGCAGGTCCCAGCCGTCGACATACTCCATCGCCAGGAAGAGCGAGCCCTCGACCTCGCCGAGCTCGAACACCGGCACCAGGTTGCCGTGCGACAGCCCCACCGAGATGCGCGCCTCGTCGATGAAGCGCCGGCAGAACTCCGGGTCCTCGGCCAGGTGCGGCAGGATGCGCTTGATGACGAGCTGCTTCTCCCAGCCCGCGGTGCCCTGCATGCGGGCCAAGAAGACCTCTCCCATGCCGCCGCGCGCGAGCAGGCGGAGCAGCTCGTAGCGTCCGAACCGGGTCGGGTGCGAGGTGGTTGGGTCCAAGGGGCGGGGCTGCGGGCGCGGAGAGGGGATCCTGCCCGTTAGGCGTCGGCTGCCGCGGTGTCGAGCGGCGATCGCCGCTGCCCAAGGCGCCTGCACCGTCGTCATTGACCGGGCGCGCGTCGCGGAGCATGCTCGCAGCCCGGTCCCGAAGGCAGCCATGACGCAACGCCCCGCACCCACGACCCGCTCCCTGCCGCTCCGCGCCGGCCGCGGGGTGTGCGTTGCCGCGGGCCTGCTGCTCGGTGTGCTGGCCGGGTGTGGTGCCGCGCCGATCAGGCCCCCCGCCGACGCGCTGACCAGCGCCGCCCCGCTCTGGCAGGCCATCGACGCGCGCGACGACCAGGCCGTCACCGCCCGCATCCGCGCCAGCGTCGAGGTCTTCTCTGCCGACGGCCGCGCCCGGGTGCGCCAAGTGCTGCTGGTCGGCGGTCCCGGGCGCTTTCGCATCGAGACGCTGTCGCCGGTCGACACCACGCTGTCGGTGATCGCCTGCGACGGCGAGCGGCTCATCTACTACGACGTCGACGGCGGCCGCTTCTATGCCGGCGCCCCGACCGCGCAGAACCTCGCGCGCGTCGCCCGCCTGCCGCTCGACCCCACCGACCTCACCCGCCTGCTGCTCGGCGGGCCGCCGGTCGACCCCTCGACGCAGGCCGCCGCCGACTGGGCGCTGGCCTGGGACGAGCAGCTCGGCGCCTACCGGCTGCGACGCACCGAGCCCGACGCGGGCCGGCTCGACGTCTGGGTGCGCCACGCCTCGTGGACCACCGTCGCCGCGCGCCTCACCGACGCCGCCGGAGGCCGCCGGCTCGAGCTCACCAGCGCCGACGTGCGCCCGGTCGAGTCCGACGGCGTGCGCATCGACGTCGCCCGAAGGCTCCGCATCGTGATGCCGCACGAGCAGGTCGACCTCTCGATCGAGGTGGACCGCTACGACCTCAACCCCAACCTGCCGCCTACCCTCTTCTCGATCGCGCCCCCGCGGGGCATCACGGTCGAGTCCCTCGACGCCTCCCGGAGCGTGCCACCATGATGGACGACAGCGTCCTCGCCGACCTCCTCCGCGACAACGGCCTGATCACCGACGAGCAGGCCCGCCAGCTCGTCACCCTTGCGCGGGCGCAAGGCCAGTCGCTCTACCGCTTCATCATCGAGTCGCGTGCCGTGGCCGAAGACACCGCCGTGGTGCTGCTCGCGCGCCACCTGTCGATGCGCGCGGCCTCGCTGCGTGACTTTGCGCCGCCCCGCGACCTGATCTCGCTGGTGCCCTCGCCGGTGGTCCGCCGGCACCGGGTGCTTCCGCTCGGCTTCGAGCACGGGGCGCTGCTGCTCGCCATGGTCGACCCGCTCGACTTCGCCGCGATCGAGGCGGTGGGCCACCACTGGGATGGCGAGATCACCCCGGTGCTGGTCGGGCCCTTCGACCTGCAGCTCGCGCTCGACCGGCTGCTCGGCCTGCAGCTCCCGTCGCCGCCGCCGCTGCCGCCGCCCCGCGCCGTCACCCCGACGTCGCCGCAGGCTCCCGCCTCGTCGGGCTCGCTGCTCGCGGCGGGCCGTCCGGTGACCGCCGCGGCCGCCGCGCAGGCCCCGGGCACCGCTGCCACCGGCCAGACCCGCTACGCCTCGCGCGGAGCCCCCTCGGGCGAGCGTGACGCCGCGCCCACGCCGGGCGCCCCTGCCGCGTCCGGCCCGCACAGCGGCGCGCTCCCGGGCGATGCCGCGAGTGTCCGCGCCTCGACGGCCATCACCGCCGTCGCCCCGATCGCCATCGAGCGCGGCCGCGCGCGTGACCCCGAGGCCGTCAACCGCACCAACCGGGGCCTCCCGGTGCCGGCGGCCGCGGTGCCCGACACTGCCTCGCTGCCGTCGGTGCCCATCGTCGAGACCGAGCTGGTGCGGCCCGCCGCGGCCTCTCCGCCGCCGGCACTCA
>JBILLP010000209.1:0-6172 GCA_044376025.1 Bradymonadia bacterium | reverse complement strand
ACCGCAAGGCTACTCGACCGCGGGGCGGCTGCCAAGCTGGGTATGGGCGCCCGTGCGGGCCGGCGTCGTCGGCTTGCAGTCGCCTGCCGCATCGTCCATGCTCGGCCCGGCGTCCGGCCGGGCGCGCGTGCACCGCCCGCAAGGAGCCCCATGAGCGACGCATCGCCCACGCTCGAGGAGACCGCTGCCCCGGTCCGCAGGGAGCGGCCTGAGACCCGCACGCTTCGGCAGTGCCTGCGCGTCTTTGGCCGTCACGGCTCGCCGGCGGTGATCTCGACCCTGATCGCGGTCACGCTGGCCTGGCGCGCCCTGCTCGGTGCGTTCGAGGCGCGCGAGCTGCTGGCCTTTGCGGCCGTCGCGGCCTGGTGGCCGCTGCAGGAGTGGGCGGCACACCGCTGGATCCTGCACCTTCGTCCCTTCACCCTCGGGCGCCTCAGGATCGACCCCTACTTTGCGCGGCGCCATCGCCAGCACCACGCCCACCCGAACCGGTTTCGCGACGTGTTCCTGCCGGCGCGGGTCGTGCTGGGCGCCTGGTTCGTGTTCGCCGCCCTGCTGGTGCCGCTGCTCGGCCAGCGCGCCGGCGTGACCGCGTTGCTGGCGATCTCGTGCGCCGCGCTGCTGTACGAGTGGGTTCATTTCTCCGCACATGCCGACAGGGTCCCGTCGACGGCATGGGGGCGGCGCGTGGTGAAAAACCACCGGCTGCACCATTTCTTGAACGAGCAGCATTTTTTCGCGTTCACGGTGCCGCAGCTCGACGACTGGTTCGACACCGGTGGCGACCCGTCGTCGGTTCCGCGGTCGGCGACGGTCCGATCGCTCGGCGTCGAGCCGTGAGCCCACCGGACTGACAGGTCAGGCCTCGGCACACAGGGCCCGGGACGGTTTGACGCGGGTTCGCCGGCGCCTACCAGACCCGTTGACGCTGGCAGCACCCGACGGGTCGCCGGCTTCGACCATGACCGACCCACCGGGAGACACTCCCGGGCGATTCTGGAGGCATCATGTTTCGTATCGACAAGCTCACGGTGAAGTCGCAGGAGGCGCTCAAGACCGCGCACGCCACGGCAGAGCAGCGGCAGCACTCCACCTTTGGCATCCTGCATATCCTGCATGCGCTGCTGTTGCAGCGCGACGGCATTGTTCCCGCCGTCCTCGCCAAGCTCGGCGTGTCGGGCGACAAGCTGGCCGCAGACGTCTCGCAGGCGCTCGACAAGCTGCCCCGTGTCAGCGGCGATGTCTCGCTGACGCCCTCGAGCGACCTCGAGAAGCTGTTCCGCGTCGCCAACAAGGAGGCCGACCGCCTCGGCGACACCTTCATCTCGGTCGAGCACCTCTTCTTGGCGCTGTTCGAGCTCGGTGGCGAGTCCAAGGAGCTGCTGAGCCGGGCCGGGGTGACCGCGGAGCAGGTGCTGCAGGCACTGAAGGATGTCCGAGGCAACCAGCGGGTGACCGACGACTCGCCCGAGGGCAAGTTCAACGCGCTCGCCAAGTATGCGCGCGACCTGACCGACGCCGCGCGCCGCGGCAAGCTCGACCCTGTGATCGGCCGCGACGAGGAGATTCGGCGCGCCCTGCAGGTGCTCAGCAGGCGGACCAAGAACAACCCCGTGCTGATCGGGGAGCCCGGCGTCGGAAAGACCGCGATCGTCGAGGGCATCGCGCAGCGGATCGCCGCCGGCGACGTGCCTGAGAGCCTCAAGCAGAAGCAGGTCGTCTCGCTCGACCTGGGCGCGCTGATCGCGGGCGCGAAATACCGGGGTGAATTCGAGGACCGGCTCAAGGCGGTGCTCGCAGAGGTCGCGACCGCCGAGGGCCGCGTGATCCTCTTCATCGACGAGCTCCACACACTCGTCGGCGCGGGCGCGGCCGAGGGTGCCATGGATGCCAGCAACATGCTCAAGCCTGCGCTCGCGCGCGGCGAGCTGCGCTGCATCGGCGCCACGACGCTCAAGGAGTACCAGAAGCACATCGAGAAGGATGCGGCGCTCGAGCGGCGCTTTCAGCCGGTTCTGGTCGGTGAGCCCTCGGTGGCCGACACGGTCACGATCCTGCGCGGGCTCAAGGACCGCTACGAGGTGCACCACGGGATCCGGATCGCCGATGGCGCCCTGGTGGCGGCCGCGACGCTCTCGGACCGCTACATCAACGACCGGTTCCTGCCCGACAAGGCGATCGACCTGGTCGACGAGGCAGCAGCTCGGCTGAAGATGGAGACGGAGAGCCTGCCGACCGAGATCGACACCGTCGAGCGGCGGCTGGTCTCGCTCGAGATCGAGCGCGAGGCGCTCAAGAAGGAGAAGGACAAGGCGTCGCGCGAGCGGCTCGAGCTGGTCGACCGAGAAATCTCGGAGCTGCGTGAGTCCTCGGGTGCGATGAAGTCGGTGTGGAAGCGCGAGAAGGAGCTGCTGACGCAGGTCCGTGACAGCCGAGCGCGGCTCGAGGAGAAGCGTCACGAGCGCGAGACGGCGGCGCGGCGCGGTGACCTCGAGGCTGCGGCGCGGCTGCAGTATGGAGAAATCCCCGAGCTCGAGAAGCAGATTGCGGCGCGGGAGCAGGAGATGGCGCGTGTCCGATCGGAGACGGGGAGTTTTCTGCGCGAGGAGGTCGGGTCGGAGGATATCGCCGCGATCGTCTCGAAGTGGACCGGAATCCCGGTCTCGAAAATGGTCGAGTCGGAGCAGCAGAAGCTGCTGCACATGGAGGACCGACTCCACGAGCGCGTGGTCGGCCAGGAGCACGCGGTCGAGGCGGTGGCGGACGCGGTCCGGCGCTCCCGCAGCGGGCTCGGCGACCCGAGGCGCCCGATCGGGAGCTTCATCTTCCTCGGGCCGACCGGTGTCGGCAAGACCGAGCTCGCCCGGGCACTCGCGGGCTTCTTGTTCGACGACGAGCAGAACATGGTGCGGCTCGACATGTCGGAGTACATGGAGAAGCACTCGGTCTCGCGGCTCGTCGGTGCGCCCCCGGGCTACATCGGGCACGATGAGGGCGGGCAGCTGACCGAGCATGTGCGCCGGCGGCCCTATTCGGTGGTGCTCTTCGACGAGATCGAGAAGGCGCACCCCGATGTCTTCAACATCCTGCTGCAGGTGCTCGACGATGGCAGGCTGACAGACAGCAAGGGGCGAACGGTCGATTTCAAGAACACCGTCATCATCATGACCTCGAACCTCGGAAGCCAGGCGATCCAGGAGAACGCCGGCAATGACGACGCGATCGAGGCGGCGGTGTCGCAGGAGCTGCGCAAGGCGTTCAGGCCTGAGCTGCTCAACCGCATCGACGAGTCGGTGATCTTCCATGCGCTGTCGCGCGACCAGATGGACCGCATCGTCGAGATCCAGCTCACCGACCTACGCCGGCGGCTGGCGGATCGGCAGCTTGAGATCGAGCTCACCGACGATGCCAAGGAGTACCTCGCCGACGAGGGCTACGATCCCGCATACGGCGCCCGGCCGCTCAAGCGGGCGATCACGCGGCTGGTGCAGAACCCGCTGGCGCGACGCCTGCTCACCGGGGAGTTCGAGCCCGGCGACCACATCGTGGTGGGCGTGGGCCGCGACGAGCTGACCTTCGTCAAGCGTGCGTAGCCCCCGCTGCACTGCACCGATGCTTGCCGTTCGCAGGGCTGCCGGGTAGGGATCGGAGGCGTCGGGACCGGGGCTGGCGCGGTTCCACAGCCTCGACCCTGCTTGGCCCCTACCTCGAAGTCCCAACGCACCTCGACGTTCAGGCGCGAGGTCGGCACGAGCCGCCTGCTGGACCAGGTGGCACAGGGTGCCGTGCTCGTCGCGCTGGTGGCGACCGGGCTTGGGTTCGGCGGCCGCAATCCGCTCGTCGTCAGCGGTCTCGTCGTGCTGAGCCTTGTGACCTGGCTGCTCTCGCTGGCCTCGACGCTCACGGGTCGGTCGACCTACCGGCCGTCGCCGGTCGCGCTTGCCGCCCTGGCGCTGGCGCTGCTGGCGCTGCTGAGGGGCTCGACGCTGGGAGCCTTCATGGCGGGCGATGCCGCGCAGGCGGGATCGGGGCTCTGGCCGAACGTCGAGCCGACAGGCGCCGTGACACCCGGGGCTGCGGCCTACGAGGCGCTCCGGCTGATCGGGCTGGCGACGCTGGCCGACAGCGCAGCGATGAGGCTCGGTTCGACCTCGGGCTGGCGAACGATGCTCAAGGCGCTGGTGCTGACCTCGACGACTGCCATGGTCGTCGGCGTGGTGCACCACGTCGGCGGGTTACCGGGCATCTTTGGACTCAACGTCGCGATGACATCGTCTGCATCGAACCCGGGGCTCGCGGCGCCCTTCGTGAACCCGAACCTGGGGGGCTCCTTCGCGGTGCTCGGGGCGACGGCAGCGCTCGTGGGGGCAGCGCTCGCGGCGCAGGCATGGGTGCGACTCGGCGGCCTGCTGCTGGCGACGGGGCTCGTGACGTTCGCGGCCGCCAATGCGGCTCGGGGGGCACTCGCCGCGGTCGCGGTGGCGACAGCGGTCGGCCTCTGCACCTGGCTGCTCCGTGGGCGGCTACAGCGCCGCACCTGGATCGCGACGACGGTCGGGCTGGCCGTCGGCCTTGCGGGCCTCGCCGCCCTGGGGGCCTTCGTGCTGCCGGTCGAGTGGACCGGCCTCAGCGCGAAGAGCATCGAGAAGCTCGCGTTCTGGAGGCAGGCGCTCGCGGCGTCACCCGCCGCGGGGCTGTGGGGCTGGGGACCGGGTTCATTCCTCGACGTCGCACCCGAAGTCATCCCGATGACGCAGGGGTACCGGGGCGTCCACCCGGAGTCGGACCCGCTCGCCATGGTGTTCGACCATGGCTGGCTGGCGACCGTGTCGCTGTTCGTGGGCGCGATCGCGGCGGCGGCGAGGTTCGTGCAGCTCGCGCTGCGGGCCGGGCTCGACCGCGAGGCCTGGGCAGCGGTGGTGTTCGCCGCGCTGCTGGCGGTCGATGCGATGCTGGGGCTGACGCTCACGTCGTACTGCCTCGCGGGCTGGTGGATGGCGCTCGGGGCCGTGGCGCTCAGGGCGGCTGGCGGCGAAGCGGTGCCGTCGCGAATTGGCGGCAGGATGCCGGCGGGCGTGGTTGCGACGGCGCTGGGCGTGGCGCTGCTCGGGTGTGCGCCGCAGCTGCCCGAATCGCTGTCGTTCGCACGGCGGTGGCTGGCCTCGCCCTTCAGCAAGGGATGGACCGACACGATCTCGCCCGAAGAACGCCGGGCACGCATTGAGGCATTCGCAGCGCAGTCACCCCGACGCGTCGAGGTGGTGGCCGCGGAGGGGCGACGTGCGAACGACGCCGGCGAACCTGACCGGGCTGCGGTGATCGACGGCTGGCTTGAACGACATGCTCCGCTCGAGCGCTCGTCGCTGCGCTTCAGGATCTCACAGGCGCTCACCGCGGGCGAAGACAAGCGCGTCTGTGCGCTGACACGCACGCTGCTCGAGACCGCGAACCCAGGGCTCAACCGGCCGATCTGGCTGCTAGACGGAACAAGACCCGCCACGTCGTGGCTGCCCTGCATCCCGGCGACCGATACCGCAGAGGCGGCCGTGCTCGCGACCCTTCGGGACCGCAAGGACCTCTCAGGGGAGCTCCAGGCGGCAATGCACTTTGGTGCGCGTTCGCTCGACCGCGTCGCGCCTCGGCAGCAGGCGGCTGACGTAGCACTCCGGCAGGGTAACCTCACCGTCGCAGACCTGATGATCCGCCGGTCTGAAGCGATGGCTCCGGATTCGGATGTCACGCTTCGGCTACGCCTGCGCTGGCTCGTCGCCTCGAAGCGGTGGCGCGAGGCCGTCGAGGCGTCTGACGAGGCCGTTCGGCGCTTCGCGGGGCGCTGGGAATTTGCGTCGCTGCGCATGGACGCGCTCTCGGGCGCGGGGCGTGACAAGGTCGCCATCGAGGGCTGGCAGGAGCGTCTCGATGCCGATGTCCGGACGATGCGCTCAAGCTACGAGTCGAGCGAGGCGGCCCTCGCGACGATTTACGCCCGCGAGGCCCGGGTGGCACTCGAGTTCGGCGACCTCGACCTTGCGAGCCGAGCTCTCGAGCGCGCCTGGACGCACGAACCCGGCAACGCGAGACACCCCGAGCAGCTCGGGGACATCGCCGCACGGCGAGGGCTTCGTGAGGAGGCCCAACGCCGCTACCGGGAGGCGATGGAGCTCGCACCCGC
>JBILLP010000208.1:0-6174 GCA_044376025.1 Bradymonadia bacterium | reverse complement strand
AAGGGGCTCATCCACGGGTGCGCGGCGCCGTAGGCCGAAAGGCCCGTCTGCACCGCCGCCGCGAGGCTGCGGAACGACCCGTTGCCGGCGAACGCGTCACGGATGGGCCACATGAGCGGGAAGTCGAATTGCCCGATCAATTCTGAATCCGACACATAATCCATGATCAGGCCGTGACCGTCCTGCCCGGTGAAGGTCTCGCCCACCGTGTAGATCCGCATGCCGCCGCCCTGCTCGAACCGCTGCTCGAGCCGGTTCGAGATGCGCCGCATGATCACGTGGTCCATGTGCTTGGCGGCATCCATGCGAAAGGAATCCACATCGAATTCGGTGACAAAGTACTCGACGTCGGCGCTGATCTGCCGCACCACCTCGTGGTTCTTGTAGTCGAGGTCGGGCAGGTAGTTGGTGAACCAGCAGCCGATCGGGTTGGTGTCCCAGTTGCAGGCGCCCGGCGAGGTCGTGCAGGGGCAGGGTGCGGCAGAGAACCACTCCGGGTGGCTCCGGCGGTACTCGTGCTCGTTGTGCACGTGGTTGAGCACCAGGTCGAACATCACCCTGATGCCCCGGGCATGCGCGGCGTCGATCAATTCCTTCAGCCGCTGCTCCCCGTCGCCGCCGGCGTCGCCCCACCGGTTCTCGATGCCGCGCCCAGAGATCGGCCAGTAGCCGTGGAACCCGCTGAACCCGTTGCGCCCGTCGGTCGCCAGGAAGGCCTCCTCGGGATTGTCGTAGACCGGGGAGAGCCACAGCAGGTTCACCCCGAGCTCGTCGAAGTAGCCCTCCTCGATCGCGTCGATGACGCCGAGGAAGTCGCCGCCCTGGTAGTTGGCGATCGGCGCCACACCCTCGATCGGCTGCCAGGCGGGGGGCGACGCCTCGTAGTCGCCGTTGCGGAAGCGATCCGTGAAGACGAAGTACATCGTGGCATCCTGCCACACAAAGGGCGTCGGCTCGACCCAGAGCGGCACGAAGTGCGGCTCCTCGTCGATCGCGACCCCGTTCTCGTCGCTCGCCCAGACGCGGATCGAGTGCTTGCCGGTGGGAAGCCCCGTGGCGCGCACCGTGATCTCTCCGCTCTCCGCATCGACCGTCGGGCTGACCGACTGCTTGCCGACCGTCACGCGAACCTGGTTCGGGTCGACCGGGATCCCGTCGGCGGCGGCGATGAACTGGAAGCTCGCCTCGACGCTCGACGAGGTGCTGCTCGCACGCACGGTCTCGAGCGCCGGCTTCTGGCAGTCGGCCACGATCAGCGCCCGGTTCTCGCTGCCGTCGACCCACTTGGTGTACCCCCCGGCGGCGGCCACCGACGCCGGTGCCTCCGCGGCGTCCCACTCCCAGACGCCATCGACCACATACTTGAACCCGTACTCGCCCGGGTCGAGGTCGACCGTGCCCTCGAACACGCCGTCGCGGTCTGGGTCCGACAGCGGCGTCGCCGACGTCGAGAAGCCGTTCCACTCGCCGGCGGCGGCGACCGACGCGGGCGTCCCGGGCGGGTCGAAGCGGAGCGTCGTGGTGCAGCTCCGCACCGGGTAGGGAAGCCCGGGGCCGGTGTCGCCGCCGGTGTCCCGGGTGTCGGTGCCGCTGTCGCCGGCCGTGTCTCCGGTGCCGGTATCCCCGGAGTCCGGGGAGGTGTCGGCAGGGCCGGTGTCTGCGGTGTCTGGCGAGGTGTCGGCGGAGCCGGAGCCGTCCGCGGTGTCCCCGGTGTCGCCGGCCGTGTCCCCGGAGTCTGCAGAGGTGTCGCCCGCGCCGGTGTCCTCGCCTGTGTCCTCGCCCGGTCGACCGGTGTCGCCCGCGCCGGTGTCCTCGCCGACGAAGACGCAGATCGCGGCAGCGGAGCAGCCGTTATCGTCGCAGTCGACGGTACCGTCGCCGTCGTTGTCGAGGCCGTCTTCGCACTCGCGGTCGAGGTCGCCTTCGACCGAGGGTTCACTGTCGCCGATCTCTGCACACGAGACGGCAGAAAGGGCGAGCAGGGTGACGACGAGGGAGGCGTGTCTGCGGAGCATTGGGAGTCCCGGGTCAGCGACGGGGGCGGGTCACACACCCGGGCGCTAACGGCTGTGCCCGGACCGGGCAAGGCGGCCACCAGGGGCTGACGAACGGTCAAGGGCGTGGTACGCGGGGCGGGAGTCTGCTTCGACCGAGGCTGGACGATGCGACCCCAAGAGACCTCCGCCGCGGCAGCACGCCCCGGTCGTGGCGCCACCCCGGCCCGCCGATGACCGACGACCAGCCCGCCCCCCCCGACGCGCCGCGCCCGGGGCACGGTCCGAGCCGCCGCCGCGTGCTGCGCATCGGCCTGGCGCTGCTCGCAGCCGGTACGATCACCGGCATCGCCCGCACGACCGGCTACGACGCGCCCCGGCAGCCGCTCCGCAACCTGTCGAACGCGCAGGCCGCCGTGCTCGCCGCCGCCGCGCGGGCCGTGCTCGACCCGTCGCTGCAGCCTGACATCGACCGGGTGGTCGCCGGCGTCGATGCCTACCTCACCACGATGCCGCCCGCCTTCATGCGCAACATCACCGCGCTCTTCGTCGCGGTCGAGCAGGCGCCGCTGCTGGCGGGCCATGCGTCGCGCTTCTCGCGCCTGCCCGCCGACGAGGGCCGCCGCGTGCTCGAACGGCTCGACGGCATCGGGGGCCTCGCACCCCAGGTCAGCCGCGGCATCCGCGACCTCTGCATGCTCGGCTACTGGCAGCAGCCCGCTGCGTGGGGCCGTATCGGCTACGAGGGCCCGCTCGTGAAGCCGGTCGAGGGCCCGCGGCACCCGGCCTACGCGGCCCTCGAGGCTCCGCGTGGCAGCCGGCCTGGGTCGATGCGGCGGAGAGCGCCATGATCCACGACGGGTCGACCTTCGACACGCCGCTCGAGCTCGACGCCGACCTCTGTGTCATCGGCTCCGGCGCCGGTGGAGCGACCGCGGCGATGGTGGCGGCAGAGGCCGGCCTGCGCGTTGTGGTGCTCGAGGCCGGCGCCTTCGTCGACCCCTCGCGCATGACGCAGCGCGAGGAGCAGATGCTCCCGCAGCTCTACTGGGAGGCCGGCGGCCGCTCGTCGGCCGACCGCGCGGTCCGCATCCACCAGGGGCGCGGCGTGGGCGGCTCGACGCTGCACAACCTCAACCTCTGCAAGCGCGTGCCCGCGCCCCTGCTCGCCGCCTGGCACCGGGACCGCGACCTGGGCGACCTCACGCCACAGGCCTGGTCGGCGCTCTACGACGAGGTCGAGGCGCTGATCGAGGTCAGCGACGTGCCCCGCGACAAGTGGAACCGCCACAACCAGCTCCTCGAGGCAGGTGCCACGCGGCTCGGCTGGCGCGGAGGCGGCCTGCGCCACAACCGAAGCGGCTGCGTCGGCAGCGGCTTCTGCGAGATCGGGTGCGCCTACGACGCCAAGAACAACGCCTGCAAGGTGATGGTCCCGCGCATCGTCCGGGCCGGCGGCGAGATCCTGGCGCACACACAGGCCGTGCGCGTGCTGCACGAGGGCGGTGCCGTGACCGGCGTCGAGGCGGTGACGCTCGATGCGCAGACCCACCGTCCGCTCGTGCGGGTCGTGGTGCATGCGCCCCGCGTCTGCCTCGCGGCGTCGGCGACGGCGAGCGCGGCGCTCTGGCTGCGCTCGGGGCTGCCGGCGCCCGAGGGCTCGGTCGGCGACACGCTGCGCATCCACCCCGCGGTGGTGGTCGCGGGCGACTTCGACGAGCCGGTCCATGCGTGGCGCGGCATCCCGCAGACCTACGAGGTGAGCGAGTTCCTCGACCTCGACCCGTCGCACGCCGCCGGCGACAAGGCCCGGAGCCTCTGGATCATCCCGGTCTTCGGCCACCCGATGGGGACATCGACGATGCTGCCGGGCTACGGGGCGGCGCACGCGGGCATGATGGCGCGGTATGCGCACCTGGCCGTCTTCGGGGCGATGCTGCACGACTCGACCGAGGGGCGGGTGCGGCCGCGCGGGGAGCTCGGGCTGTCGATCGACTACGTGCTCAACGAGGCCGACCGCCGTGAGCTCGCGTTGGGCGTGGCTGCCTGTGCGAAGCTGCAGTTCGCCGCGGGAGCGCGCCGTGTGCTCGTGCCGACCGCGCAGCTCGTGGAGCTGTCGAGCGCGGCGGAGTGCGACGCGCTGGCCTCGCTGCCGATCACGCCGGGGAGCATCGACGTGACGGCGGTGCATCCGATGGGCTCGATCCCGATGGGTGGCGACGCGGCGGTGGCGGCGGTCGACAGCCACGGAGCCGCCCACCAGACCCGCGGCCTCTGGGTTTCAGACGCCTCGCTGTTCGTGACGTCGATCGGCGGCCCGCCTCAGCTCTCGGTCTACGCGCTCGGCCTGCGCGTCGGCCGCGCGATCGTGGCGCGGGGGTAGGGGGCCGGTTCGCCGCTGCGGCTAGGATCAATCTGGAGTCCCCGCCGCCCGGGGCTCGTGATCTCAATGCCCGGTCGTGTCAGGGTTACCCGATGCGAGTGAGGCTGGCCACGGCCCGCGACTTGCAGCGCGAGCCTCTGCCGTGTACCGTCCAAAGTTGCGCCTTTGCGCCATCCCCTGTTTAGGCGATTCTTTCCCTTGTCTGTCACCCTTCACCCTCTTGAGATCAAGTATGGCCTGACGTCGACGGAGATGTTGGACGCGATTGATCGGCGCTTTCGCCTCAAGGTTGCGCTCGAAGGTGCGGTCGCTGAGGTCCACTTCGAGCGCAAGCTCAAGACTGCGGTCCAAGAGGGCTGGCTCGAGGCGTTCGCTGGCCATGACGTTGACGGCATGCACGACTTCACTATCCTTTGCGCGGGCGGGAGAAAGATGCGGGTCGAGGTGAAGACCGTGCGCAACGCCAAGAAGCTCCAGGTTGAGATCCAGAAGACCCGAGCGGCGAAGGGAGATCCGTCCAGCCGATTCTACAATCATGATCACTTCGACGTGATTGCTGTGTGCATGGGGCGGCAGTCTGGGGACTGGAGCCAGTTTAGGTACGTCCTCGTCAGCCAACTTCCGCGCCATCCGAAGCACCCCGAGAAGCTCTCCGTCATGAACTCGATTCTCGACGGACCCAGTTCGACGCCCCGTTGGTACTCGCGACTCAAGGACACAATCGATGCCTTCGTTGACTGACCCGATCTACCGGACGGAGTTTGGCGCGCTGTTCTGCGCAGACAGCCTCGAGTTCATGCGGGATCACCTCGCCGATGACTCCGTAGACCTAGTCATGACCAGTCCACCGTACGCCCTTCATTTCAAGAAGGAGTACGGAAACGTGGATCAGCAAAAGTACGTCGATTGGTTCCTTCCGTTCGCGCGCGAGATTCGGCGCATCATCAAGCCATCAGGCTCGTTCGTTCTCAACCTGGGCGGTGCATGGACACCGGGCGCTCCCGTCAGAAGCCTCTACCACTATCGGGTTCTGTTGGCGTTGGTTGATGACTTGAAGTTTGCGCTGGCCCAGGAGTTCTTCTGGTACAATCCGGCAAAGATGCCCGCCCCTGCGGAATGGGTAAACGTGCGGCGGATCCGGGTTAAGGATAGTGTTGAGTACATCTTTTGGCTGGTGAAAGACCCCATGGCGCACGCCGACAACAAGCAGGTCCTTCAACCATACAGCGACGACATGAAGCGACTCATCAGGCGCGGGATCAAGGAAACCAAGCGGCCGAGTGGTCACATGATCAACGGTACGTTCGCGACCAATCAGGGTGGGTCGATCCCTTCGAACTTGATCCAGTGCGGCAACAATGAGTCCAACAGTGAGTACATCCGGCGGAGTAAGGAGACCGGCAGCAAGGTTCATCCCGCACGGTTTCCGGCAGAGCTGCCCCGGTTCTTCATCGAGTTTCTCACTAAGCCCGGCGACTCTGTGCTAGACCCTTTCGCTGGAAGCAACACGACTGGACAAGTGGCCGAGAAGCTCGGTCGCAGTTGGACGGGCGTTGAGTTGCGACCTGACTATGCTGAGGAAAGCCGGTTGCGCTTCACTGACTCCCCGGAAGCCTCGCCGTCGGAGTCAGCGCAGGTTTCGCTCGGGCTGCTCGCGTGAGTCTCCGCGTCACGGAGCCGCCCACCAGACCCGCGGCCTCTGGGTTTCAGACGCCTCGCTGTTCGTGACGTCGATCGGCGGCCCGCCTCAGCTCTCGGTCTACGCGCTCGGCCTGCGCGTCGGCCGCGCGATCGTGG
>JBILLP010000207.1:0-6200 GCA_044376025.1 Bradymonadia bacterium | reverse complement strand
GGGGCTGCAGATCGAGCGGAAGGCGTACGAGACGCTGATCCCGACCCACGACCGGGTCGAGGCGCTGCGGGCGTTCGCGGAGCGGCGCGCACCCCGGTTCGAGGGCCGCTGATGCAGGCTCCTCGCGGTCTGGCTCACTTCGTTCTGGTCTTGTCGCGAGCCCTTGCCGTATAGGGTCGCCACGGGTCGGGCGACGCTGCGCACGACCAGCCAACGCGCTCCCGCGCCCCCTGACACCGCCCTTTCGCCGCCAACGCCCGACGCAGGGAACGATGCCCCACCCGAACGACGACCCGAACGAGGTCCCGAACGACCCGCTCGACTCGACCGAGCCCCGGTTCGAGCGAGAGGAGACCCGCAAGCGCACACTCCAGGACGCGATCATCGGCGGCTTTGCGCACGGCGTACTCGGGGACTCGCAGCCGGTCAGCGCGGAGTTCTCGCTCGAGAACGTCGTGCCGCGGGCGGAGCCCTCGACCTACAGCTACCGCAGCGAGGACATCTACGTCAGGCTCGAGAACAAGATCTACGGCCCGATGTCGCGTGACCGGCTCAACGAGCTGCTGTCTTCGGGCCTCCTCACCGGCTTTGAGAGCGCGAGCGCCGACCTTCGGCACTGGACCCCGCTGATCTACCATCCACGGATGATCCTGACCGAGACGGTCGATCCTGACGCGACCCACGACCTGCTGCACTCGGAGACCGACCTGCCGCAGACCCACGCGCGGCCGCGGCGCATCGACCTCGAGAAGCTCGGGGAGGACCCCAGCGCGGCCCTGCCCGAGGAGGAGATCCCCGCGACGCCGCTCGCCGCCATGCTGATCAAGCCGAAGCGGCGCACCGGCGATGTCGTCGAGACCAGCTCGACCGGGCGGCTCGACCGGCGACGAGAGGACGACCTGCCCGTCTTTGCCGACCTCGAGCTCGAGAGCCTCGACGATGCGGCAGCGCGCGCCGAGCAGGTGCCGCCGGCCCCGCCGCCGGTGCCGGACGAGGCGCGGACATCGGGACGGCACCGGGTCGTCGAGCAGACGCCCGATCCCGCAGAGGCCGCGGAGTCGCTGGCCGAGGCCGGCACGATCGACTGGGACGCGCTGGCCGGAACGCCCGCAGGGGCCGAGCCGGGGGAGCAGCCCGTGACAGGGGCGCCCGCGACGCCGGCACCCGCGCGGTCGGGCAGCGGCCACGTCGTGCTCTGGTTCATGGTGCTGGTCACGCTGACCTGCCTGGCGGGCGCGGTCTACTTCTTCGTGAAGCTTCGCCAGACGGATCGCCCGCCGACGCTCGAGGCGCCCGTGGCGCCCGCGACGCCGGGCGGCGGCCGGTGAGCTGTCGCACCAGCCGGGCAGGGCCCGCGGCGCGCCGATTGACAGGGTGATCGGCCGAAGATAGCCGGAACCAAGTTAGTGGTCGCTCACCATGGGCCGGAGGCGACCCATCTCGAAGGTGAGCAGGATGGAACCGAACAAGGTGGTCGTGACGTGCGCGCTGACCGGCGTGCTGACCCATCCGAAGCAGCATCCCGTGCCGGTGACGCCCGCGGAGATGGCGGCGAGCGCGCGCGACGCCTTCAACGCCGGCGCGTCGGTGATGCATGTCCACTTTCGGCGCCAGGAGCCGGGCATGGGCTTCTTGCCCTCGTGGGAGCCGGAGGTTGCCGGAGCGATCGTCGAGGCGATCCGGGAGGCCTGCCCGGGCGTTCTGATCAACAGCACGACGGGCGTGGTCGGGGCCGACATCGACGGTCCGCTGGCCTGCCTGCGGCAGACGCGCCCCGAGATGGCGGCGATGAACGCCGGCACGCTGAACTACCTCAAGCTCAAGGGTGACAACACCTGGGCGTGGCCGCCGATGCTGTTCGACAACCCGGTCGACAAGATCGAGCGGTTCTTGTCGGCGATGTATGCGCAGGGCATCGTGCCGGAGTGTGAGTGCTTCGACACCGGGATTGTCCGCAGCGTGGGGCTCTTCTTGCGGGCGGGGCTGCTGCGGGCCCCGGCGCATGTGTCCTTCGTGATGGGTGTCGAGAGCGGCATGCCGGCGCGCCCGGAGTGGCTGCCCCTGCTGGTGTCGGAGCTGGCGCCCGGGACGCGCTGGCAGACGATCGCGATCGGTCGCGACGAGGTCTGGGCGCTGCATCGCCGGACCGCCGAGCTGGGCGGGAACCTCCGCACGGGCGTCGAGGACACCTTCTACCTGCCGAGCGGCGAGAAGACGACCGGCAACGGTCCGCTGGTCGAGGCGCTCGTGGGCATCGCGCGGGAGACGGGCCGCGAGCCCGCGACGCCCGACGAGGTCCGCGCGATGCTGGCCCACTGACGAACCCGCGAACGACGACGAGGCGTCCCATGCAGAGAGCACACCGATCCGCGGCCCCCTCGCCGCACGAGCAGCGCTACCCGGTGCTGCGGTCGAGCATCGACCGGCACGGCGAGGTCTACCGCGCCAATGTCGAGGGCAACCGCGCGGCGCTCGGCAGCGTCGAGGCCGCGATGCGGCTGGCGCTCAAGAGCGGTGGCGAGAAGTACATCTCGCGCCACAAGGCGGCGGGCAAGCTGCTGCCGCGTGAGCGCGTCGAGCTGCTGGTCGATCGCGACGCCTGGTTCCTCGAGCTCTGCCCGCTCGCGGGCCACGAGGTCAAGGACCACGGGACCGGCGCCGGCATCATCGGTGGCGTGGGTGTGGTCTCGGGTGTCGAGTGCATGATCACTGCCAGCGATGCCACGCTCAAGGGTGGCGCGGTCTCGGAGCTCGGCGTGCGAAAGACGCAGCGGCTGGCCGAGATTGCGGCACAGAACCGGCTGCCGTCGATCAGCCTGATCGAGTCGGCGGGTGCCGACCTGCCGAACCAGCACAAGATTTTCGTGCCGGGCGGGTCGGGATTCCGCGATATCACGCGGCGGAGCAAGGAGCGGATCCCGTCGGTCTGCCTGGTGTTCGGAAGTTCGACCGCGGGAGGCGCCTACATCCCCGGCATGAGCGACTACGTCGTGATGGTGCGCAAGCAGGCGCAGGTCTACCTGGCGGGTCCGCCGCTGGTGAAGATGGCGACGGGCGAGGTGTCTGACCACGAGGAGCTGGGCGGTGCCGAGATGCACAGCAAGGTCTCGGGGGTTTCGGACTACCTTGCCGATGACGAGGTCGATGCGATCCGGCTCGGGCGCGAGATCATGTCGCACCTGAACTGGCGCAAGGCCTCAGCGCCGCTGCCGCGGCCGGTTGAGGAGCCGCTCTACCCTGCGGAGGAGCTGCTGGGGGTTGCCTCTGCCGATATCAAGCAGCCCTTCGACTGCCGCGAGGTGATCGCGCGGGTGGTCGACGGGTCGCGCTTCAGCGAGTTCAAGCCGCTGTATGGTTCGACGCTGGTGTGTGGGTGGGCCCATCTGCACGGGTTCCCCGTGGGGATCCTGGCCAACAACGGGGTGCTCTACTCCGAATCGGCGAACAAGGGCGCGCAGTTCATCGAGCTGTGCAACCAGTCTGACATCCCGCTGATCTTCTTGCAGAACATCACCGGCTTCATGGTGGGGCGCAAGTATGAGCAGGAGGGGATCATCAAGAACGGCGCCAAGCTGATCAACGCGGTCTCGAACAGCACGGTGCCGGCAATCACGATCATGATCGGCGGCAGCTTCGGCGCCGGCAATTATGCGATGTGTGGCCGTGCCTATGAGCCGAGGTTCCTGTTCACGTGGCCCAATCACCGGATCAGCGTGATGGGGGGGCGCCAGCTCGCGGGCGTGCTCGAGATCATCAAGCGTGAGGCCGCCGAGAAGAAGGGTGAGCAGGTCGACGAAGAAAACCTGAAATTCGTCAAGATGATGATCGAGCACCAGGTCGAGCAGGAGTCCGGCCCGCTCTTTGCGAGCGCGCGGCTCTGGGACGACGGCGTCATCGACCCTCGCGACACGCGCACGGTGCTAGGCATCTCGCTGTCGGCGGCCCATTCGGCGCGGGTGCAGGGCACCTCGGAGTGGGGCGTCTTCAGGCACTGATCCGCGCTCCGCCCCCCGGAATCTCCACGACCCCCCGCCCCGGCCCGAACCATGGCCCCGATCCGAACCCTCCTCATCGCCAACCGCGGAGAAATCGCCTGCCGTATTGCCCGCACCGCGCGCCGGCTCGGTCTCCGAACGGTCGCCGTCTTCTCGGACGCCGACGCCGGCATGCCCCACGTCGCGGCCTGCGACGAGGCGGTGCGCATCGGCGCGGCCCCGAGCCGCGAGAGCTACCTTGTGACCGAGCGAATCCTCGAGGCGGCGCGGCGGACCGGCGCCGACGCAATCCACCCGGGCTACGGCTTCTTGTCAGAGAATGGCGACTTCGCGGCGGCCTGCGAGGCGGCGGGCACCGTGTTCGTCGGCCCGACGCCGGCGGCAATCCGGTCGATGGGCAGCAAGAAGGCCGCCAAGCAGCTCGTGTCTGCCCACGGCGTGCCGGTCGTCCCCGGCTACGACGGCGACGACCAGTCCGTCGACACGCTCGAGGCGCGCGCGCGCGAAATCGGATTCCCGGTGCTGCTGAAGGCGAGCGCGGGCGGCGGCGGCAAGGGCATGCGCATTGTCAGGGGTCCGTCGCACCTCGTCGATGCGATCGAGGGTGCCAAGCGCGAAGCCGCCAACGCCTTCGGCGACGATACCCTCCTCATCGAGCGGTACATCGACAATCCCCGACACATCGAGATCCAGATCCTCGGCGACCAGCACGGAAACCTCGTGCACCTGTTCGAGCGCGAGTGCTCGATCCAGCGGCGACACCAGAAAATCATCGAGGAATCCCCCTCGGTGGCGCTCACCGCAGCCCAGCGTGAGGCGATGGGCGCGTCGGGCGTCACCGTCGGGCACACGATCGGCTACACCAACGCCGGGACCGTCGAATTCATCGTCGCCCCGAACGGAGATTTCTATTTTCTCGAGGTCAACACGCGGCTGCAGGTCGAGCACCCGGTCACCGAGCTTGTCACCGGCCTCGACCTCGTCGAGCTGCAGATCCGGGTCGCCGAGGGTGAGCGGCTGCCCTTCGCGCAGTCCGACCTGCGGCAGACCGGCGCCGCCGTCGAGTGCCGTCTCTACGCAGAAGACCCCGCCAAGGGATTCCTGCCCCACAGCGGCACGCTCGTGGAGTGGTCGCCACCCTGCCTCGAGGGGCTGCGCATCGACGGCGGCATCGCCGCAGGGTCCGAGATCCCGATGCACTACGACCCGATGATCGCCAAGATCATCACCGGGGGGCGCGACCGCGATGAGGCGCGGCGACGCATGATCCGGGCTCTCGAGCAGCTCGTCGTCGCGGGCATCCCGAACAACCGCGCCTTCCTCCTCCGCGTGCTCGAGCACGAGGCCTACGTGCGTGGTGACATCCACACGCACTTCATCGAGCAGCACTTCGGGACCGACCTTGCCGAGCCCCCGGCGGCCGCAGACCTTGTGCGCGCCGCGGTGGCCGCCACGCTCGTCGAGATCGCGGAGCGCGGTGCGGCCACACCGCTCCCGTCGGTGCCGTGGGGCTTCAGGACCCTGCGTTCGCAGGACGCCTGGACGGAGTTTGTCGCCGGCGAGCACCGGCTGCACGTCAAGTACCGGCCCGCCGCCGGCGGCCTCGTGGGCTGGAGCTGCGACGGCCACGGCGGAGACTGGCTGCTCGTGTCGCGGGACGGTGCGCTGGCGACCTTCGAGGATGCCGCCGGCCATCGCTTCGTGGTGCGGGTAGTCCGCTCCGGCGACCGGGTCTTTGTGCACCTCGGGCGCACCGACGTCACGCTCGTCGACGTGCCCCGCTACCCCGACCCGTCGTCACGTCAGGTCGAGGGTGGCTGCGTGGCGCCCATGCCCGGCAAGGTCTCGCGGCTTCGGGTCGCCGTCGGCGATGTAGTCGCGGCGGGCGCCCCGCTGGTGGTGCTCGAGGCGATGAAGATGGAGCACACGCTGACGGCCGCCGAGGCGGGCGTGGTGGCAGAGGTGCTGGTGCGCGAGGGCGAGCAGGTCGATGCTGGCCAGGTGCTCGCGGTGGTACACGCTGCTGAGGCGTCCTGAGCCTGCGGTGCGCTTGAGTCGGCGTGCTGGCCGTGGTAGCCGGACTCGATGCGGCAGCCGGTCCTGAGCAAGCGCGTCGAGGCGCCCACACGACCGGCAGCGGCCCTGCTGCTTGCCGCCCTCGCCGCCGCCTGTGGCGGCGGTGGCCGCGACGAGGGCGGTATCGCG
>JBILLP010000206.1:0-6212 GCA_044376025.1 Bradymonadia bacterium | reverse complement strand
CTGCGCCACCTTGCCTGACCGCCCGGGTCGCCCGTGCGACTGCGTCGACTCCGCCGTCGACGGCACCTGGGCCTGTGACGGCGAGGAGGCCCTCACCTGCCAGTGCGTCGACCCGCAGACCAATGCTTGCGGCGGGACCACCGCGCTGCCCGCGGCACCCGGCGACGCCTGCGGCACCTGCCCGGGTGGCACCTGGGTCTGCGACGGCGAGGAGGCGCTCCGGTGTGCCGGCGAGGTGCTCGCGAACGCGTGCGGCGGCTGCGAGGTGCTCGAGCATGGGGTCGGTGAGGCCTGCGGCTGCTCAGGGGCCTATCGCTGCAACGCCGCGAGGGAGCTCGTCTGCTCGGACCCCGGTGCCAATGCGTGCGGCGGCTGTGGGGCCCTGCTTGCGAACCCCGGCGACGCCTGCTCGACCGACTGCGGCAGCGGCAGCTACCAGTGCCAGGAGGACGACACGGTGGCCTGCTCGGCGCCGGAGCCCAACCTGTGCGGCGGCTGCGAGCCGCTCGCCGGGCAGCCGGGTTCGGTCTGCCTCGGCGCCTGCGGCGAAGGGGCCTGGACCTGCAACGATGATGGAGCGGTGACCTGTGAGGGTGCTCCGGCCCTCAACGCGTGCGGCGGCTGCGCCGATCTGGCGCAGGGCCCGGGCGTCGAGTGCGCCACCACCTGCGGGGCTGGTACCTATGTCTGCGTCGCGGGCGGCGACGCGACCGTCTGCAATGCGCAGGTCCCCAATGCCTGCGGCGGCTGCGGGCCGATCGCAACGCCGCCCGGAACCCCCTGCTCGACGGCCTGCGGCGCCGGTGTCTTCGCCTGCACGACCGACCTGCTCGGGACAGCCTGCAACGCCCCGGTCGAGAACAGCTGTGGTGGCTGCGTCGACCTTGCCATCGAGCCCGGCACCGCCTGCAACGGGCTCTGTGGCCCGGGCGAGTACGTCTGTGACGTGTCGGGCGACTCGACCTCGTGCAACTCTGCAACGCGGAACGCCTGCGGAGGCTGCGGCACGCTCGAGGCCGCTCCAGGCACCGCCTGCGGCTGCGGCGAGGCCGTGTGGACCTGCAGCGCCGACGGCGCGTCGGTCTCGTGCCCCGGGCGTGAGCCCAACGCCTGCGGCGGCTGCGAAGAGCTGCTGCTCGAGCCGGGCGAGGCCTGCTCCCTCGGGTGTGGTGTCGGGGCCTACGCGTGTGGTGACACCAACGAGTACACCTTCTGTGACGCACCGCCGACGAACGACTGCGGCGGCTGCGGTGTGCTCGACGGGCAGCCGGGCGATGACTGCGACTCGACCTGCGGCGCTGGCTTCTTGGTCTGCAGCGGCTCGCTCGACACCCTCACCTGCATCGGGCCGTCACCGAACGCCTGCGGCGGCTGCGGCACGCTGACCGGGCAGGTGGGCGACACCTGCCGGACCGCCTGCGGCAGTGGCGTGCTGCAGTGCAGCGGCTCCGAGGCCCTCGCCTGCTCCGCCGGCGTCGTCAACGCCTGCGGCGGCTGCGGGGTGCTCCCGGGCGTGCCGGGTCAGCCATGCGGCTGCGGCGAGGCGGTCTGGACCTGCTCGGGGACCGGGCTCGTCTGCCCCGGCCGGCTCGACAACGGGTGTGGCGGATGCGAGCCGCTCGCCGATGCGGTCGGGAGCGACTGCAACACCTTCTGCGGCGACGGCCAGTACGTCTGCGATGGCACCAACGCCACCGTGTGCGATGCGCCGGTCGAGAACGGCTGCGGCGGTTGTGGCACGCTTGCGTCGGAGCCCGGGACGGCGTGCGACACCGCGTGCGGTGACGGCGTCTACCTGTGCACGCCCGACCTCACCGCCGTCGCCTGCAGCGCTCCACCCGAGAACGACTGCGGCGGCTGTTCGCTGCTCAGCGGGGTCCCCGGGGCCGGCTGCTCGACGGCCTGTGGCACGGGCACCCTCCAGTGTTCTCTCGATGGGGAGTCCCTCGCCTGCTCCGCGTCCGGGCTCAACGCCTGTGGCGGCTGCGGGTCGCTAGCCGGACTGCCGGGCGCCGACTGCAACCCGGCGTGCGGAGACGGCGTCTGGCAGTGCAATGCCGCACGCACCGCCGTGACCTGCGCCGCCGAGGTGCCCCAGCCAGGGACCCTCTGCGAGACGGCGTGCGAGCAGGGAACATGGAGCTGCTCCGCAGACGGTCAGACCGCCGTCTGCTCCGCACGCCAGCCCAACGCCTGTGGTGGGTGCGGCACCCTTGCCCAGACCCCGGGAGAGGCCTGTGGCTGCGGCGATGGCGAGTGGGCCTGCAGTGGCGGCGACGTCGTCTGCACCAGCCCCGGCGCCAACTCGTGCGGAGGCTGCGGCCTGCTCGCCGCCGAGCCAGGGGACCGCTGCGGCGCCTGCGGAACTTACCAGTGCAGCGCTGACGGCGGCTCGGTCTTCTGCGATGACCCCGGCCTCAACGGTTGCGGCGGCTGCGGTACGCTGTTCGGGACGCCCGGCGCCTCGTGCGGCTGCGGCGGCACGCTGACCTGCACGACGCCCAACCAGCTCGACTGCACCGGCGTCGGCAGCAACGCCTGCGGTGGCTGCGCGACGCTGCCCGTGGATCCGGGAACCGACTGCGGTGTCTGTGGCGAGTTCATCTGCCAGAATTCCGAGGTGACGGCATGCCGCGACATTGACTTCAACGCCTGTGGCGGCTGCGGCATCCTCGACGCGGTGCCGGGGAGCGCCTGCGGTGAGTGCGGCTCGTGGCGGTGCGACGGCAGCGATGGCGTCTACTGCGACGACCCGGGCGACAACGGCTGCGGCGGCTGCGCCGCGCTGCCGGAGCCGCTCTACACTGCCTGCGGTGAGTGCGGCTTCTACGAGTGCAACGGCCGGAGCAACGTGCGCTGCAATGACGTGGGAGCCAATGACTGCGGCGGCTGCACGCCCCTCGAGGCACCGCCCGGGTCGGAGTGCGGCGGCGCGTGCGGTGCCTGGATCTGCGCTCCCGACCAGGAGCAGGTGCTCTGCAGGCCCAGCAGCATCAATGCCTGCGGCGGCTGCTCTATCCTCGACGGCGCGCCGGGCACGGCCTGCGGCGTCTGCGGCACCTGGACCTGCCAGCCAGACGGCTCCGTCGCCTGCAACGACCCCGGGCTCAACGCCTGTGGCGGCTGCGGCGTCTTCTCGGGGACCATCGGGGCGCCCTGCATCACCGAGTCGTGCGGCACCCTCGAGTGCGCCCCCGACCTCAGCGGGCTGGTCTGCACGCGGGGCACGGTCAACGGCTGCGGCGGCTGCGAGCCGCTCGACGCCTCGCCCGGGACCGCCTGCGGCTGCAACGGTACCTGGCTCTGCAACGGCAGGGAGGACATCATCTGCTCTGATCCCACCACCAACGACTGCGGTGGCTGCGGTACGCTGAACGCCGCGGTCGGCACCTCGTGCGGATCCTGCGGACTCTACGCCTGCACCGGGCCAAACACGGTCGCCTGCGACGACCCGGGACGCAACCCCTGCGGCGGCTGCTCCGAGCTCGGCGCACGCCCGGGCGACGACTGCGGCGAGTGCGGTGAGTACGTCTGCGATGGCGCCGAGTCGCTCCGCTGTGTCGACTACAACGACAACCTGTGCGGAGGCTGCGGCCCGCTGACGGGCGTCCCGGGCGATCCGTGCGGCTCGTGCGGCACCTGGCAGTGCAGCGCCGATGGCTCGAGCACCACCTGTGCGGGCGACGTCAACAACATCTGCGGCTTCTGCGGCCCGCTGCCCGTCACGCTTGGCGAACCCTGCGGCTTCTGCCCCGGCTCGGTCTGGGCCTGCGCCGCCATCGACGATCCGGAGCGAGGCGGCGGCATCACCTGCGACGGTCCGTCGCTGAATGAGTGCGGCGGCTGCACGGTGATCCCGGCGAACCAGAAGCCCGGCGTCCCCTGCGGAAGCTGTGGGCAGTTCACCTGCTCCGGCCAGAACGCCACCGTCTGCAACGACCCCGGCCCGAACGAGTGTGGCGGATGCAACCGCCAGACCTACACCGTGGGCCAGGCCTGCACCGCCTGCGGCCAGAACGGCGTCGGTGAATGTGACGGTACCTTCTTGACCTGCTCCTCGCCGAGCTTGAACCTCTGCGGCGGCTGCACGACACTCACCGCGACCCCGGGCGCCTCGTGCGGGGTCTGCGGCACCGTGATCTGCATCGGCACAGACGTTGCTACCTGCATTGATCCCTGCGGAGGGTGATCAACATGTCAAACTGGAACGGCCCCATGCGCAATCCCACGATGCGTCCCGATCGATTGCCGGTCGCCCGCTTCTCCCTGCTGCTCGGGACCATGGCACTTGCCGTGTGGCTGGGCGGGTGCGGCGACGGCGACAGTCCCCCCGAGCAGCCGGCCGATGCCACCGCGGCCAGGCCTGACCTCGGCGCGTCGACCCCCGACGCCCCCTCCCTGGACTCGCAACAAAGTGCACACCCGGGGGATGCACTCAATTCGTCCGACATTTCACCACATGTCGGTCCGTTGGCCGCAGGCCCCGACCTCGACCCCGCCGCGGGCACCCTGCGCATCGACCGCCCGAGCCTCGGGGTGCGAAGCGGGCTCGACGGGGCAGGGGAGCGACCGGACGCGCCGCCCGACATCAAGTCCGGCTACGACGTCACGCTGAAGATCCCGATGACCTCCGCGCTCCGCATCAAGGGCGAGAAGGTCGGCACGGTCGAGTACGACTTCGCAAGCATGGGAGGCGTGGACCACCCCAACCTCCAGCTTGCCGATTCCCAGGAGCTTCGGCGGAACGAGCCGATGACCCAGCGGCTGGAGCCTGAGCGCGCCCGCGCCCAGCTTGATGCCCTCGGCGGCAAGCTCTCGAATCACCCCGACCTCGGGATGCGGGCGCCCTCAGACCCCCCGGGCTCCTTCGAGCAGCTCGATCGCCGGTCGGCGACCTCGCGAACCCTCGTGCTCAAGGACGGGTCGATGCTGACCTCGGAGCTCGGTGGCCAGGCCTACGAGCAGCGGGATGGCATGTGGGTCAACCGTTGGCCCACGTTTGAGCCCGCGGCGCGCGGTGGCGTGCGGCTGTCGAACGACGCCGGGTTCGAGATGACCTTCCCGGCCTCGGTGTCGTCGGGCTTCGCGCTCCCGCTCGCGCAGGGAGGCCAGAGCAGGGTCTTCGGTGCGCCGCGGGCCTTTGCGGTAACGCCGGCCGGGAACCGCGCCATCGCGCTGCCGACCGCGCGCCCTACGACCGACGGCCGCTCGCTTCGGTATGCCGATGGCCGGCGCGGGCTCACCTACTACTTCGAGGCATCCGACCTCGGGCTCTACTATGGCGTGAAGCTCGACGAGGCGATCCTGTCGCAGATCCCTGCGAATGCAGGGGAGGTCGTCTTCGAGCACTCGATCGACATCCCTTCGGGCGCGAAGGTCTTCTTCGGTGGCCAGAAGGTCGAGAGCAGCTTCGAGGGTTGTGAGGCGATCGAACTCAGGGGCTCTGACGGTCGCGTCAGCCTGCGGGTCGACCGCTACTTCGTGTGGGACGACTCCGCGCTGGTCGACGGCACGACCGACTTCAGGTGCGGCCGCGACGCCTGGTACCGCGCCCGCATTGAGGGGGGGCGCATCAAGCTGGGCATGGTCGTCTCGACCGCCTACCTGCGCGATGCCTCCCGAAAGTTCCCCGTTGTGCTCGACCCCTGGACCTCAGGCTACCAGTTCCCCTGGAGCATCTGGACCTACTCGTTCGAGGGCGAGAACATCTTCTCGTCGGTGACCACCAATGCTGTCACGCCCGGCGTCGCGCGGCGTGGCTTCTGGGACTCGGTGCGGTCGGTCTTCATGTGGCCCTACGGGAACGTGCCTGCCGATGCCTGGCTCTACCAGATCGTTCGGTGGCAGCAGACGTTCTTCGGCCTCAACTTCTCGGCGAACGCGGTGCCGAGCGTCTCCACGGGGCGGATCACCAGCTTTGGCACGATGCGGCTTGTTCGGCCCAATGGCTTCACGGCGAACGCAAACCCGCTGTTCTCGTCGTTCGACAACCAGTCGTACGCCAACTACAACCTCGACGAAATCGCCTACACGGTGATCGAGCCGACCTGGGGGACGCCCTGCACCGGCGCGGCCTGTAACGGCCAGATCTTCAACCAGGTCGAGCCGAACGAGACGTTCGAGACCGCAACCGGCGCCTACCGGATCGACAACGTCGGGACAGGCAACAACACCGTGGTGCGGCTGAATGGCCGCATCACGAGTGCGGACAC
>JBILLP010000204.1:0-6243 GCA_044376025.1 Bradymonadia bacterium | reverse complement strand
CATCGACCTCGAGGATGCGATCCCGCAGGTGGGGGCGCATCCGGGCGGCCAGCCAGGACCGGTAGTTCCGGGCGCGGTCGAGCGCGACGCCGCTCCCGCCCCCGAAGTCGTCGGGGCGGTACATGTCGTCGATCAGCCACCACTGCAGCATGGCGCGAAGCGCCAGAATGCCGTCCTTGGCGCGGATCTTCTTTCCCTCCTCATAGGACCGCGGCAGGTAGCGGATCGGCACCTCGAAGATCATCGCGCGGCGCTTGGCGAGCTTCGCGACGATCTCGACCTCGAGCCTGAAGTCGTTGGAGCGCAGCGGGATCGACTTGAGCAGCCGCGTCCGCACCGCCTTGTAGCAGGTCTCCATGTCGGTCAGGCTGAGGTCGGTCAGCAGGTTCGACATGCCGGTGAGCATGCGGTTCATGACCGAGTGCTTGAACATCAGCGCGCGCCGGTACTCCGCGCTCATGTAGCGTGACCCGAAGACGGCGTCGGCACCCTCGGTGATGAAGGGCTCGAGCAGCCGCGGGATGTCCGCGGGATTGTACTCGAGGTCGGCGTCGTGGATCACCGTGACGTCGCCGGTGGCCTCCGCGAGCGCCGTACGGACCGCGGCTCCCTTGCCGCTGTTGCGCTCGTGGCGGAGCAGCTTCACGCGTGGATCCGAGGCTGCGACACGCTGGAGGACCTCCCACGAGCCGTCCTTGCTGCGATCATCGACGATGATCACCTCGAGCGATGCGATGCGGGGATCGACCAAGGCGAGCACCCGCCGCACACTGGTCTCGACGACGTGGCGCTCGTTGTAGACGGGGATCAGCACCGACAGCCTCAGCGACTGCCCGACGTGGGAGCGATGCTCCGGGAGGTCGTTCGGACGGCCTGCGGCCTGGGGCTCGGAGCGTCGGCGGGCCGGTTTCGAGGCTTCGGTCATGGGGTCTTCTGCGCGGGGGTTGGAGCGGCGGCACGCACGGCGGCGGCCCCCGCAGGATCGTTCTCAAGCTCGAGCATGGTCGCCAGCGAGTCCCGGGCGGCCGTGAAGGTGGGCTCCATCTCGACGGCGCGGCGAAGCAGCTCGATAGCACGAACGCGCTCGCCACGCGCAAACAGCGCCGCACCGAGGTTCGCGTGGGCGAACGCCGTCCCGTTGCGCTCCACCTCGCCGGCCCAGAGCGTCTCGGGTGTTGACCAGTCGAGGCAGCGTGTCGCCGTCAGCGCGAGCCCCGCGAGCACGAGGCTGCCGAACAGCACCCAGGGCAGCCGCGATGAGACCCTGCCCGCCAGCCACCCTGTCGCCGCCGCCACCGCAACGCAGAAACCGACGCTCGGCCAGTAGGTGAAGCGCTCTGCCATCAGCGGACCGAGCGGCACCAGGTGCAGGTAGAGGCCCATGCCCGCGGCAAACAGCGCGGTACCGGCCGAGACGGCGTTGGGACGCCACAGTCCGCGAAGCGCGATCGCCGCGACCGAGAGCGCGCAGACGAGGCCGAGCAGCGGGCGGAGCTCCATCGAGTCGTAGAGGGGGATCAGCGGCCGACCCCAGTCGGCGTGCAGATCGAGCGGGGCAAAGAGCAGCACGACGTACTGCCAGAGCGTTGCGAGCGTTGTGTGGACCGCGATCTCCCGCGGGAGGTACTCGAAGTAGTCGAGCATCATGCCGTGCGTTGCGCCGCCCATCGCATGGACCCGCAGCGGCATGTAGATCGCCAGCGCCGGCAGCAGCTGCAGTGCACCGCGCAGGGTGAAGACCCGGGCCGGCCGCATGGCGTCGAGCAGCACGACCGCACCCAGCAGCGTGACGGCGCTCTCCTTGGCGAACAGCGCCAGCACGAAGCAGAGGTTGAGCAGGCCGAGGCGGGCGGGTGACGCGGGGCTCCCCGGCGGCTTCGCGCAGTGAACAAGGAGGGTGAGCAGGCAGAAGATGGTCGCGAGCACCTCCACGCCGTTTGAGAATGGCGCGACCGCATCGACGTGGATCGGGTGCACGGCAAAGAGCGCAGCCGCCGCGATCGAGGCCACGGGGGTCGTGAGCCGGCGCGCGACGCGCTCGACCAGCGCGGTCGCCACCACGTGCTGCAGCAGCGCCACCGCGTGAAAGCCGGGGGACCAGAGACCCCAGATGGCGTAGCCGACCGACAGCACGAACATGCCGAAGGGGCGGTAGTAGGGGCCGGCCGAGGTGACCGTCGCCTCGGTGATCGGGAAGTGGATCCCGGTGCGGACCCAGGGGTTGTCGACGACGATGTGGAAGTCGTCGAGCACGAACTCGTTCGCGAGGATCGTGATGTAGCCCAGCACGGCGAGCAGCGGCGGCACCCAGCTGAGCCAGCGCGGCGCCTCCGCGGGGAGGGCTGGCGTTGATCCTGGCGCGTTCGGGATCACGGGCAGGGCCGCGGGAGCGGTGCGTCGGGGCCTGCGTGTCGAGAGCTGGCGGGGAGGGCGGGCGACATGCGGGCTCAAGGCGGGATAACCGCCCGTAAACGAACCGAATCGTCCGGCTGTCGTCAAGCGCTACCGCGACGTTGCGCCGCCCGTGGGAGGTGCTAACGACCCTCCCCCGTCCACGCGACACGGCCGCCCCGAGGCTTCGATGCATCCCCGCCGAACGAACGAAGCTCCCCGCAAACCGTCGGTCGAGGTCACCTGCTCGGCCTGTGGGGAGAAGGCGAAGGTGCCTTTCAAGCCCACCGAGGGGCGCCCCGTGCTCTGCAAGCGCTGCTTCGAGGCGGGCGTGACGATCGAGGGTGCCAACCAGCGCGGCGTACCGAGACCGGAGGGCGAGCCGCCCAGGGCGCCTCGGAACGACGGTGCACGCCGGGCGCCGCCATCGGCAGGGCGCCCCGGGCAGAAGGCCCGGCCTGCGCCTGCCGGCAGGTCGAAGGGGCCGCCACCCGATCGCGCGCCGAAGCCCGCGGCAGGGCCGATCCGGGTCGCGCTGCACATCACCTGCTCGCGCTGCGGCAAGGAGGAGACGGTGGCATCGGCGCCGCGCAAGCGGAGCCGAGCGATGTGCCGTGACTGCTGCCTCGAGGTCTTCGGGCCCGCGTGGGAGGGCTGGCGACACGATCCGAACCCGCCGAAGGTCACCGTCACCTGTCGATCGTGTAGCAGGCAGTTCGAGGTGAACGCGTCTTCAGACCCGCCGGTGCTGTGCCGCGACTGCGTACAGGGCGTGGAGAGCCCGCACCCGGCGCGCGTCGAGGGCGGGGCGATCCTCGACGCCGCGGCCGGGGTGAAGCGAAAGCGCGGCTAGGCACCGGGGCGTGGCCTGCGCCGCGCTTGTAGCCATCTGGGCGAGCGGTTAGTCCTGAGGAGTCCGGATAAGCGGGCCTCAAGACGAGGAATGGCTTCGACATGTTCGCCCGAAGCGTACAGGTGCACCCGAAGCAGGCTGCATGGTGGATGGTCCTTGTGGTGGTCCCGTGGCTCGCTGCCTGCGGTGGCGACGAGGGAGCCGGTACCGACACGACCCCGGACGTCGAGGCGGACGGCTCGGGTGGAGACGCCGACGGTTCGGGTGACGTGGCCGAGGACACCTCGGTCGATGACACCGCGGTGGACACGGGCGTCGCGGAGCTGCAGCAGTGCGTGCCGGGCACCCGGATCTGCCCGGCGCCGGACGCGACGACCGTGCTTGTCTGCAGCGGACGGGCGACCTGGGAGACCGAGGCCTGCGAGCCGGGCGACATCTGCTTCGCCGGGGAGTGCGGTACGCCCGGAACCTGCGAGCCCGGGAGCGTCGATGCCTGCGTGGGCTGCTCGACCTACCAGGGCTGCAACGCGGCCGGGACGAAGGTCGGTGAGTTCGCAGTGCCGCCGAACCTGACCTGCGTGGAGCGGGACGGGGTCCCCCAGCTGATCTCGCGTGTCTGCACCCCGAACGAGACGCGGTGCGCCGACGAGAGGGTCCAGACCCGCTGCGATGAGTGCGGGCTCGGCTTCGTCGAGGCCGTCGACTGCTTCGAGCAGGATGAGACAACGCTGTGTGACGACGGCCGATGCCAGCCGCTGTGCGAGTACATCCGCAAGCGGAAGACCTACATCGGCTGCGAGTACTGGGGCATCGACCTCGACAACGCCTTCGTCAGGGCCGGCGGCTCCATTCCCTACTACGACGCCTTCGGGGCGCAGTACTCGGTGGTCGTGTCCAACCCCAGTGCGGTGGTCGCGAGCACCGTCACCGTCACACGGTTCGACGAGGGCCGCGGCGAGGTCGTGACGCTCGCGGAGGTTCGCGTCGAGCCGGGCGCGCTCGAGATCATCAACCTGCCGGCCTCGTCGCTGAACGGGACGATGATCGGCTACGAGGCCTACCGCATCCAGGCAACCGTCCCGATCGTCGCCTACCAGTTCAACCCCCTCGAGAACGAGGAGGTCTTCTCCAACGACGCATCGCTGCTCTTCCCGACCTCGTCGCTCGGCAACGAGTACTACGTGATGACGCGGCGCCAGACCTTCGATGAGCTCAAGGGGTACGTCACGGTCGCTCCCGGGCTCGCCGACGGTCCGACCGAGGTCACGCTGACGCTGCCGCCCTACACCGACGAGAACCCGGTGATCACCCTGTCGGGGCGCAACATCCCGGCGATGCGCGGCGGCGACACCTACACCGTGACGCTTGAACCCTACGAGGTGCTCAACATCGAGACGAACCGGCGCGGTGCCGACCTCACGGGCACCTTTGTCCGCTCCAACCGCCCGCTGGTGGTGTTCGGGGGCAGCGAGGCCGCCAACGCCCCGAACGACGACTCGTGCATCCGGCGCGGCACCGAGTGGGTCTGCGCGGCCGACCGAACGACCCCCTGCGTCAACGAGGCCGGCGAGCCGGACATCGCGCTCTGCTCGAGCTTCATCACCTGCTGTGCCGACCACATCGAGCACCAGATGCCCCCGATCGACACGTGGGGCAAGCGCTTCAAGGCGGCCCGCTCGATGCCCCGTGGCGACGAGGCCGATGTCTGGCGCATCCTGGCGGAGGAAGACGGCACCGTGGTCGATTTCATCGGCCTTCCCGATAGCTGGCCGCTCCCGGGGCTCCTTCCGCCGCGGCTCCAGCGGCAGGTGACGCTCGATGCCGGTCAGTGGTTCGAGCTGCAGAGCCCCGTGGACTTCGAGATCAACTCGACCAAGCCGATCCTGGTCGGGCAGTTCCTGGCTGCGGAGCAGGCCCCATACCCGCCGCCGATCGATGCCGACATGCCCGACCACGAGAACGCCGGCACCGGCGACCCCGCCTTCATCGTCGCGATCCCGGTCGAGCAGTACCGCTCAGACTACATCTTCTTGGCCCCGAACGCGTACGCCTTCGACTACGTGACGATCACGGCGCCGGTCGGTGCCCGCGTGCTGCTCGACGGGGTCGAGGTCCCGGCCGAGGCCTGGAACACCTTTGGAACCGGGACACACCACGCCGCACGGCTCGAGATCGCCGACGGCGTGCACCGGATCGTGTCGGAGCCGATCGATGGCGTCCCGCAGCCCGTGGGCGTCGTGGTGTATGGCTACGACCAGTATGTCAGCTACGGCTACGCGGCCGGCATGGATCAGGAGTCCATCGTCAGGCGCTGAGTCCTCGCCACTGCCCCTCGCGTCGCCCCCGTCGGAGGCCCCCATGTTCGCGCAGTCCAGCAACCTCTCCCGGTGGGTTCTCCTCATCGCCGCAGTCCTGTTCACGGTTGGCTGTGACAGCGGCGAGCCGGGCGGCAGGGCGCCGGCTGGCGATACCGGGCTGCTGCCCGACGGCTCGGGCGACGCCGGTGACGGCGACACGGGGCAGCCGCCCGACAGCACCGACGAGGATACCGGCCGCGATGTGCCCGACCTCGACAGCGATGACGAGCCCGAGGGCGACGTCACGCGGCCCGACGCCGACACCACCGACGACAGCGCCTCCGACACGCGCCCCACGACCGACGAGCTGCTGCTCGACACGCTCGAGCCCTCGACCGGCTCGACCCTCGGCGGCACGCGCTTCGTGCTCAGCGGGGCGGGCTTCAACGACGCGACGCTCGTCTACTTCGGAGGCATCCTGGCGGAGGACCTCGACCTCGTCGACGCGTACACGATCTTCGGGGTGACGCCTCCGGGCGTCGCGGGCAGGGTCGATGTCAAGGTCGCCGACGGCGCGTCGCAGGCGCTGCTGAGCGCGGCGTTCACCTACGTGGCCCCGCTGTCGGTCGAGTCGGTCGAGCCGGGGCGCGGACCTGTCGAGGGTGGGGCGCCGCTGACCGTGAGGGGTTCGGGCTTCACGCC
>JBILLP010000203.1:0-6254 GCA_044376025.1 Bradymonadia bacterium | reverse complement strand
GCCCGGCTCGACCGTGACCGACCTCGGCAGGTCGCCCGGCACGACGTCCGACGCCATGAAGGCCGACCAGCGCGCCGCGCCCACCGCCGCGGCGCCGACCGCCAGCGTCAGGACAAGCGCGGCGGTGAGCGCCCACCGGACCCGCCGACCCCGCCCCGCCCGGCTCACCGTGCCGACCGGCGGTCGAGGTAGTTCTGCAGCAGCAGCGTCGCCGCCGCCTGGTCGACCACGGCCTTTCGCCTGGCCCCGCGCACCGCTGCCGCCGCCAGCGCCTGCTCGGCGACCACGGTGGTCAGCCGCTCGTCCCAGAAGACGACCGGGCAGGGCACACGGCTGCCGAGCGAGCGCGCGAACCGGCGTGACCGACGTGCGGCGACTCCCTCTTCGCCCTCGAGCGTCAGCGGCAGGCCCACGACGATGGCGACAACCCGCAGCTCACGGGCGACGCGGGCGACCCGGTCGCAGGCCTCGTCGTGGGGCGAGGCGGCGACGGTCTCGATCGGCAGCGCGATCCGCCCGGAGGCGTCACTCCGGGCGAGCCCGATCCGCACGGTGCCGACATCGACGGCCAGTACCGTGCGCGGCGCCCTGCCGGTCTCGCCTCTGGCTGGCGGCGCGGAGTCAGGCGTGGTCACGAGATGGCTTCGCCCAGGTAGGCGCTCTTGATGCGGGGGTCGTCGCGCAGCTCCGCGGCGGCTCCCGAGAGCACGACCTCGCCGGTGACAAGCACGTAGGCGCGCGCGGCGGTGCGCAGGGCCAGGCGGGTGTTCTGCTCGACGAGCAGGATGCTCAGGCCGCCGCGGGCGATCTCGGTGATCGCGGCGAAGATCTCGCCGACGAGCTTCGGGGCGAGGCCGAGCGAGGGCTCGTCGAGCAGCAGCAGGCGCGGGTCGGCCATCATGGCGCGGCCGATCGCCAGCATCTGCTGCTCGCCGCCCGACAGCGTGCTGCCATCCTGGCGGATGCGCTCCGCGAGCCTCGGGAAGAGGTGAAAGACCTGCTCGATCCGCCGCCTTCGCCCCTCGATGTCACGCTTGAGGTAGGCGCCCATCTCGAGGTTCTCGCGCACGGTCATGTTGCCGAAGATCGCGCGTCCCTCGGGCACGAGCGAGATGCCGCGGGCGGCGATCTCGTGGGTGGCGCGCCCGTCGATGCGCTCGCCGAAGGCCGAGATCGAGCCGGTCGAGGAGACGAGCTGCACGATCGCCTTGAGGGTGCTGCTCTTGCCGGCCCCGTTGGCGCCGATCAGCGTGACAATCTCGCCAGCACCGACGGTGAGCGAGATGCCCTTGACCGCCTTGATGCCGCCGTAGTGCACGTTGAGGTCGCGGATGTCGAGCGCCAGGGTCACGCGTTCACCCGCCCGGCATCGTCGTCGGCGCCGAGGTAGGCGGTGCGGACGGCGGGGTGGTTGCGCACCTCGTCGGGCAGGCCCGAGGCGATGGTCTGCCCGTGGTCAACGCAGTGAACGTGTTCGCAGACGTTCATGACGACGTGCATGTTGTGCTCCACCAGGACGATCGTGAGGCCGAATCGCTCCCGGAGCCAGCGGATCTGGTTCTTGAGCTGGTCGGCCTCGGTCGAGTTCATGCCGGCAGCCGGCTCGTCGAGCAGCAACAGCCGGGGGTCGAGCATCAGCGCCCGGGCGATCTCGAGGCGTCGCTGCGAGCCGTAGGGTAGCGACCGGCTCTGCTCGTCGGCCAGCTCCCGCAGGTCGAAGATCTCGAGCAGCTCGGTCGCGCGCCGCTCGAGCGCCTGCTCCTCTGCGGCCTGCGCGCCGGAGCGGAACATCGCCGCGAGCACGCCCGTGCGGGACCGCTGGTGGCCGGCGACCAGCACGTTCTCGAGCACGGTCATGTCGCCGAACAGCCTGATGTTCTGAAAGGTCCGGGCGATGCCGATGCCCGCGATCTCGGCGGGTGCGCGGCCCTGGATGACCTGCCCGTCGAACCGGATCTGCCCGCCGTCGGGGGTGTAGACGCCCGAGATGCAGTTGAAGACGGTGGTCTTGCCGGCGCCGTTCGGCCCGATGAGCCCGAAGATCTGGCGCGGCTCGACGCTGAACGACACGCCGTCGATCGCGCGCAGTCCGCCGAAGACCTTCACCACACCATCGAGCTGGAGCACGGGTGCGCTCATGCCGGCTTCTCCCGCCGCCGCCCCAAGCCGAAGGTGAGCTCGCGCGAGCCGAGGAGCCCGCCCGGCCGGGCGATCATCAGGACGATGAGCATCAGTGCGTAGGCGAGCATGCGGTACTGCTGGATATCGCGCATCAGCTCGAGCGTCACGGCCACGAAGATGGCGCCGAGGATGGCGCCGCTGACGCTCCCGAGGCCACCGACGATGATCATCACCATCATGGCCACGGAGCGGTCCATCTTGAAGTCATCGGGCCGGATGGTGCTCTGCATGTGGGCAAAGAGGCCGCCGGCAACTCCGACCGTGGCCGCGCTGACGGCGAAGGCCAGGACCTTCATGCGGGTGGTGCGCACGCCGACCGCCTCTGCGGCGATCTCGTCTTCGCGGATGGCCCGCAGCGCCCTTCCGTACGACGAGAAGGTGAGGTTGCGGACCAGCAGGATGAGCAGGGTCGCCCAGGCGAAGACCCAGAAGAAGGTCGAGTAGGTCGGCAGCCCGAGCGGGCGTCCTCCGCTGTAGCCGGTGGCGCCACCGAGCGACTCGGCGTTGTTGAAGAGCAGCCGGATGATCTCGCCAAAGCCGAGTGTCACGATCGCCAGGTAGTCGCCCCGGAGCCGCAGCGAGGGGGCGCCGACGGCCAGGCCGGTCAGGCCCGCGGCGACGCCCCCGACGACCAGGCCGGTGCTGAGGATGAGGCCGCGCGAGACGAGGTCGGGCTGGTTCGCCTGCGAGTAGCCGAGCATCGCCTCGAGCTGGATGACCGTGAAGGCGGTGGTGTAGGCGCCGACCGCCATGAAGCCGGCGTGCCCGATCGAGAACTGGCCGGTTGTGCCGTTGATCAGGTTCAGCCCGACCGCGAGGATCGCGTTGATGCCACAGATCAGGATCACCCGCACCACGTAGTCGATGACATACTGGCTGAGCAGCCACTGGGCACCGGCGAGGGCGGCGCAGAGCGCGACCGCGGAGGCGAGGCGGATTCCCCAGCGCACGGGTCAGACCTTCTCCTGGCGCACGACGCCGAACAGGCCCTGCGGGCGAAAGAGCAGGATGCCGATCAGGATCATGAAGGTGATGGCATCGCGGTAGTCTGACGACAGGTAGCCAGCCGTCATCAGCTCGGCGACGCCGATGAGGAGCCCGCCCATGGCGGCGCCGCGGATGTTGCCGATACCCCCAAGCACGGCGGCGACGAAGGCCTTGAGGCCGATGAGGCTGCCCATGGTCGGCTCGATCTTGGTCTGGTCGAGGCCGAAGAGGATGCCGCCGGCCGCCGCGAGGCCGCTGCCGATGGCGAAGGTGAGGGCGATGATGCGGTCGGCCGGCACGCCCATGAGGCGCGCGGCGTTGAGGTTGACCGAGATGGCCCGCATGGCCCGCCCGGTCCAGGTCTTCTTCACGAAGAACTCGAGCCCGAGCATCAGCAGGATCGACACGACGAAGATGACGATCTTGACGTTGGTGACGGTGACCTCGCCCCAGAGGTAGCGGTGCTCTGTCACGATCTGCGGAAAGCGCCGCGGGTTGGCAGAGAAGAAGAGCACGGCGAGGTTCTGCAAGAAGAGCGAGACACCGATGGCCGTGATGAGCGGAGCCAGCCGCGGAGCGTTGCGCAGCGGCCGGTAGGCAAGCCGCTCGATGGTCATGCCGAGCACGGCGGCACCGGCCATGGCGATGAGCAGTACCGCCGCGGCAGAGGCGAAGCTGAAGGAGTCGGCCTGCATCGCGTTGAAGCCGAGCCAGGCCGCGGCGTAGAAGCCGATGTAGCAGCCGAACATGAAGACTTCGCTGTGGGCGAAGTTGATCAGCCCGAGCGTGCCATAGACCATCGTGTAGCCCAGGGCGATCAGGGCGTAGATGGAGCCGACGGAGAGTCCGTTGACGAGCTGCTGCAGAAAGACGTCCACGGGCGCGTCGCGCGGGGCCTATCGAGGAGCGCCCGAGCCGTTGCCGGCGGCGGGAGCAACCGCCCCCGAGCCGTTCGCTGCAGCCGGTGCGCCCGACGCCTCAGCGGCGGGGGCGCCCGAGCCGCTCGATGCCGCCTCTGCGACCGTCTTGCCGTCGGGCGAGATCTGGGCGACGAACTTGTCGGTGCCGTCCGCATCGACGCGGAGCACCACGATGCCCTTGGTCGGGTTGCGGCGCTCATCGAAGGTGATGCTGCCGGTCACGCCGGCATAGTCGCGGGTCGCTGCCAGCGCGTCGCGGATGGCCGCAGGCGTCGGCTGCGGCGCCCGCCGCATCGCGTCGATGATCAGCGCCGTGGCGTCATAGCCCTGCGCGGCGAGGGCGGTCGGGGGCTCGTTGTAGCGCGCCTTGTAGGCGTCGATGAAGGCCTTGGACTTCTCGCTCGGGTTGTCGGGCGCAAAGTGGTTCGTGTAGTAGCTGCCCACGATGTCGGCGCCGCCGATCTCGTGCAGCTCCTTGCCCTCCCACCCGTCACCGCCGAGCAGCGGGACATTGAGCCCGAGCCGGCGGGACTGGCGCGCGATGTTGCCGACCTCGGTGTAGTAGCCGGGCACGAAGAGCGCCTGCGGGTCGAGCCCCTTGATCTTGGTGAGCTGCGCGGAGAAGTCGGTGTCGCCCTCGTTGTAGCTCTCCTCGCCGACGACCTGGCCGCCGAGGCGCTTGAACTCCTCGATGAAGGCTGCCGACAGGCCGATCGAGTAGTCGTTGCGGACGTCCTTGAAGACGGCCACGCGGTCGAGCTTGAGCTTCTCACGCGCAAAGGTCGCCATCACCTTGCCCTGGAAAGGGTCGATGAAGCAGACCCTGAAGATGAAGTCGCCGATCTCGGTGACCTGGGTGTTGGTCGACGAGGGCGAGACCATCGGGATGCCCTTCTGCTGGGCGATGCGGCCACCGACGAGCGAGAGGCTCGAGGCAACCTCGCCCATGATCGCGACGGCTCCGTTGACGTCGATGAGCCGGTTGACGGCGCTGCCTGCCTCGTCGGCGGTGCCCTGGTCGTCGAGCACGTCGAGCCGTACCTTGCGGCCGCCGACCCCGCCGGCCGCGTTCGCCTCATCGAGCGCAAGCTCGGCGCCGCGTCGGGTCTTGGCGCCGAAGTCGGCCTTGGCGCCGGTCAGCGACAGGTAGGCCCCGATGACGAGGTCCCCGGTCGGCGCCGCGCCTGAGCCGCTGCCCTCTGCCCCGGTCGCGCCGGGCTGCTTCTTGCAGCCCGAGACCACGGTCGCCAACGACAGGACCAGCAGGCCCACCAACGTACCAACCGAACGAAGATTCCAACGGTTCATGGGCCTCTCAGGGCAGGGATGCAGACGCACAGGGGCCGGCTCACGGTGCGAGCCCGGCCCCAACCCGGGGGCATATCACCGCACGATCCGCCTGAGAAGCCTCTTGCTCCTGCGCCGGGGCCGCAGCGACCCCGCGCCGCCGGTGCGACCCGTCACGGGCTTCGCCCGAAGTCGTCCTGCAGCCGCTCGATGTCGTCCTCTCCGAGGTAGCTGCCGCGCTGGACCTCGATGAAGACCAGCAGCGAGTCGCCGTGGTTGGCGATGCGGTGCGCCGCATGGAGCGGGATGTCGATGGCGTGGCCGGTCGGCACGACGTGGTCGACGCCCTCGAGGGTCACGGTGCCCGTGCCGTGGACCATGAACCAGTGCTCCTGCCGGTGCTGGTGGCGCTGGTACGACAGCCGCTTGCCCGGGAGCACCTCGATCCGCTTGACCTTGTAGCCGGCGCCGCTGTCGAGCACGGTGTAGGAGCCCCAAGGGCGGCGGTCGAACACTTCGGGGTCGGTCGGTCCGTTCGGGTCGAGGCTCATGGCGGCATCCGTGACGCGGTGACGGCCCAGACTATGGTCCGCAGCCGCCGCGCTGACAAGGGGCGGCCCGGCTCACCGCGGACCGAAGAGGTCCCGGAGCGCGATCCGCCGCATCTCGCCCCCATCGGCGGCCTCCTGGAGCGCCGAGATGCGCTCCTCGAAGGGCCCGATCGTCCAGCACGAGGCGTCGGACCTCAGCTCGAGGGACGCGCCGTCGTCGTTGAGCGGGCAGATGTCACGGTACTCGAGCACGTTGTCGTCGTCGTCCTCCTCGAACCAGCGGAGCAGCAGGCCCTGCGTGCGGCAGACATACGGGCGGGCCCCGTAG
>JBILLP010000202.1:0-6261 GCA_044376025.1 Bradymonadia bacterium | reverse complement strand
GGCCTCGTCCCACGAGGTCACGGCCGTCCGCAGCGTCACGAAGGTGAGCAGCGCCACCGCCACGCCCGCCATGGTCAGGGCGAGCCTGACCTTGTTCCTGAAGATGTTGCGCAGGGCGAGGGTCGGCAGGTTCATGCGAGCACTCCCTTGTTCAGCCGCCTGATGACCGACGCCCGCTCCGCCGCCTCGGGGTCGTGCGTGACCATCACGATGGTCTTGCCAAGCTCCTTGTTGAGGCGGTCAAACAGGTTGAGGATCTCGTCGGCGCTGTGGCGGTCGAGGTCACCGGTCGGCTCGTCGCCGATGATCACCGCCGGGTCATTGACGATCGCGCGGGCGATCGCGACCCGCTGCTCCTGGCCGCCCGAGAGCTGCCTCGGGTAGTGCGTCATGCGGTCGGCGAGCCCGACGATGTCGAGCGCGATCTCCGCCCGCTTGCGGCGCTCCTTGCCCGACATGCTCGACAGCAGCAGCGGCAGCTCGACGTTCTCGACCGCCGTCAGCACCGGCAGCAGGTTGTAGCTCTGAAAGACGATCCCGATGCGCTGCGAGCGCCACCGGGTGATCGCGGCGTCGTCCATCTGGTCGAGCCGGGCGCCCGCCACCGTGATCTCGCCCCGCGTCGGGCGGTCGAGCCCTGCGATCAGGTTCAGCAGTGTCGACTTACCCGAGCCCGACGGCCCCATCAGCGCCTCGAAGGCACCCTGCTCAACATCGAGGTCGAGCTCGTCGAGCACCCTGATGGTCTCGCCGCCCCGCGTGAACTCCTTGACGACACGCCGGACCGAGATCGCGGGCGGCTTTGCGGTGCTGGTCTCACTCATGGCTTGGCCTCTTCCACGGTCTGGCCGTCCTGCAGCGTTGCGGGCGGCGATTGAATCAGCCGGGCGCCTACGCCCGGTCCGGACACCAGCTCGAAGCCACCCGCCGCCGACGCGCCGAGCTCGACTCGAACCCTGCGGGCGACCCCCTGCTCGACGGTGAAGACACACTTGCCGCCGTCGCAGGCGAACAGCGCGTCGGCCGGCACGATGGTCTTCGGGGCCGCCTGCGCCGTCGGCGCCGCCTCCTTGAGGAAGCGGATCCGCACGCCCATGTCGGGCAGGTAGGCCTCGGGCGTCGTCTCGAGCGCGATGCGCACCAGCCCGGTCGCCTTCGCCCGGTCGACGCGCGTGCCGAACCCGACGACCTTGCCGACGAACCGCGCATCGGGCGCGCTGTCGAAGGTCACCTCACACGGCGAGTCGACCCGGACGTTCGACAGCCGGCTCTCGGGCACGTCGGCCTCGATCAGCAGCGAGGTCGGGTCCATCAGGTCGACAAGCCCGCCGCCGGCGACCGGCACCGAGCCCGGCTCGACCGGCTTGCTGACCACGCGCCCGTCGAAGGGCGCCACCACCGTGAACTTCGTCAGCCCCGCCTCGAGCGCCGCCACCTCCGCGGAGGCGGAGCGGACGTCGGCCTGCGCCGACGAGATGCGCGCGTCGAGCATCGCCAGGCGACGCCCGAGGTCCTCGACCGTCGCCTGGTTCGAGATGCCCGCACCGACGAGGTTGCGCTCCCGGGCGAGCAGGCCGGCTGTGTCGGCACGCTCCGCCTGCGCCACGGTCACGCGGCTCCGGGCCGCGCCGAGGCGTGCGTTGGCAGAATCGATGGCCGCCCGGGCGTCGGTCGCATCGAGCTCGAACAGCACGTCGCCGGCCTTGACCAGCTGGCCCTCACGCACGTTCGTCCGGAGCACCTTCGTGAAGGCCTCGGCGCCCAGCCGGGCGGTGCGCTGCGGCACGACGTACCCGGTGGCGGTCAGCGACACGAGCCCGTCGGTGGCAGAGACCACCGACACCGACGTCAGCGTGACCTTCGGCGTGTTCATCTTGCGCTCGATGCGCTTCCACACCTCGAGTCCGAGACCAGCGAGCACGACGAGGGCGATCACCCAGCCGACCCAGGTGTAGGAGCGGCGGGGAGGAGGTTCGTAGGCGTCCGGCCGATCGATACGGAGGGCGGCGAGTTTCGACGACAGATCAGCGCTCATGCGACACGTGGGTCGGGACCAGGGGCAAGACTCCCGACCGGTCCAGAGGGGCCGCCTCCCCGGGGCGTCCGCGAAGGACCAGCGGTGGGCGGCTCGCTACGCTTGCTGCGATACCGGGGCAAGCCGCGCAGGTCATGTTTTGCGCGGCGGCCTCGGCTCAGCGTGCCGACGGAGGCTCCACGGCCGGCACCCCACCCGTCGCGGGAGCGGGCTCATCGACCGGCGCCGCGTCGGCCGCGGGAGCCACCGGCATGCCCGCAACCTCGGTGCCGGCCTTGTCAGACCAGCCAAACAGGCTACCCGGCACAAGCCCGAACCAGACCGTCAACACGGCGGCCACCAGCAGCGCGGCCCAGGTCGCAGGGTGCTGCCTCACCGCCACATCGGCGCGGGTCGGCTTGAAGAAGAGGTGCACGATCACCTTGAGGTAGTACCACACACCGGCGACGCTGATGACCAGCCCAGCCACCGCAGCCGCCACGAGCAGTCGCGACACGCCGGCGCCCTCGCCCGCACCGGCCGCCGACAGCACGCTGCCGAACAGCGAGAGCTTGCCCACAAAGCCTGCGGTCGGGGGCAGGCCGGCCGCCGACAGCATGAACACCGCCAGCGCAAGGCCGTGCCACGGGTGCAGCCGTCCAGCGCCGTCGAGGTCGTCGTAGGTGTCGACATCGCGACCGGCGCGTTCGAAGGCCCCGAGCGCTGCAAAGGCCCCCGCAGAGGCGATCGCATACACCACCCCGTAGAAGACGACGTTGCGCAGCGCTTCGTCGCGTGACCCGTCTGCCGCGAGCGCCACCAGCGCCAGCACGAGGTAGCCGGCCTGCGACACCGATGACCAGGCCAGCATCCGCTTCACGCGGGACTGTGCCAGCCCCACCACGTTGCCGACCACGACCGACAGCAGCGCCACGTAGAACAGCGCGGTGGTCCAGGCATGGTCGCCGTGCCGCAGCGCATCGACCCCGAGCACCGTCGCCAGCAGCCGACCGAGCGCGGCAACACCCGCAAGCTTGGCGGCGCCTCCAAGGAAGCCCGCCGCGGGCGTCGGAGCGCCGGTGTAGGCGTCGGGCGCCCACATGTGGAAGGGCGCCGCGGCCAGCTTCACCAAGAAGGCCACGATCACCAGCATGGTGCCGAGCACCGGCAGCGGAAGGCCGCCGGCCGTGGCAAAGTCGTCGGGGCCCATGGCCGCAGCGATGCGCTCGTAGCCGGTGCTGCCCGCCAGGCCATAGAGCAGCGCGATCCCGTAGACGAGCAGGGCACTGCCGAGCGCGCCGAGCATGAAGTACTTGAGTCCACCCTCTGCCGACTCCGGGTCGCGGCGCTGGTAGGCGGCAAGCGCATAGAGGGCGATCGCCTGGATCTCGAGCCCCAGGAAGAGCACGATGAAGTCGTTGGCACCGACCATCAGCGACATGCCCGCGGTCGCAAAGAGCAGCAGCGCGTAGTACTCGCCGCGATCGATCCCGTGGGCCTCGAGGTAGCGCGTCGAGCCGAGCGCGGTGATGCCCGCGCCGACCGCGCACCCGATGGTGACGACCGAGGTCAGTGCGTCGAGCCGCACCATGCCCCCGAAGAGCGTCACGGGCGCCTCGGGCCAGATGAGCCAGGCCGCGAGCGCGGTGAGCGCAGCGCCGACCGCAGACACCCACGCCAGGTAGGTGCGGCCGAAGGCGTGGCGCTGGAACGCCTCGAGCAGCAGCACCGCCATGCCGAAGACGCAGGCGGTCAGGGCTGGCAGCAGCCCCACGATGTCCATGCCGGAGACCGTCATCTTCATGGCGTGCCCCCCTGCGGTGCCGGCTCGGCTGCCGGTTCCTTCGGCTCCGCGTGGCCGCCCGGGTCGTGACCCTTCTCGCGCTGGATCGACCAGGCCTGCGCCTTGCCACCCTCGTACCAGGTTCGCACCGCGGACTCCTTGCCGGCCGTCTGGGTCGCGGTCTCTGACGCCGCGTTGGCGTGGGCCGCGACGTCACTCAGCAGCTTGGCGACCGCGGCGTCAGACCTCGAGGTGAAGAAGCCGGGCTGCATGCCCATCCACAGACACAGCGCGGCGAGCGGGAGCAGCGGCGCCGCCTCTGCCAGCGTCACGTCGCGGGTGCCGTCGAACCGCGCCGCGGGCAGCGGCCCGAGCACCATGCGGCGAACCAGCGCAAGCAGGTAGATCGCCCCGATGATCACGCGCAGGCCGGCGAGCCCGGCCAGCACCAGCGCTGCGACGTCGGGCCCGGTGCCGAGTCCGCCGAGGTGTGTGTTTGCAGGCGTCAGCGAGAAGGCCCAGGAGTCGGCCGTGCCGGCCAGCACCAGGAACTCCCCGACGAAGCCGACCAGGCCCGGCACGCCGGCGTAGGCCATGACCAGGAAGATGAAGAGCGCGGCAAACAGCGGCATCCGCGCCGCAAGGCCCCCGAATCCGTCGATGTCGCGCGTCTGGTGTCGGTCGATCAGCACCCCGGTCGCCAGGAAGAGCGCGCCGGCCGTGATCCCGTGTGCCAGCGCCTGCACCAGCGCCCCGGTCGCGCCGACATGGTTCAGCGCGAAGAGCCCGAGCGTGATGAAGCCAAGGTGGCTCACCGACGAGTAGGCGATCATGCGCTTGATGTCGCGCTGCGTGACCGCGATCACCGCCGCGTAGACGATCGCCAGCGTCGAGAGCACCGCGATGGCCGGGGCCGCCCAGTAGACCGCATCGGGGAAGAAGGGCACCGCGAAGCGGAAGAGCCCGTAGGTGCCTGCGTTGAAGACGATGGCGCCGAGCACGAACGACCCGGCCGTCGAGGCCTGCGCCTGCGCCTCGGGCAGCCAGGTGTGGAGCGGCACCAGCGGCAGCTTGACGAAGAAGGCGATGCAGAAGGCGATGAAGAGCCACTGCTGCGCCGTCGGCGAGAGCCCCCGGGCGATCGCGGCAAGGTGCTCCGCGTCGAACGACGTGCCCCCGCCCTGCGACCAGAGGTAGAGGATACCCGCCATGAGCGGCATCGAGGCCGCGAGCGTGATCGCAAAGAGGCGCATCGCGGCGCGGACGCGGCCGGCGTCGCCCCACAGCCCGACGAGCAGCGCCAGCGGCACAAGCATCAGCTCCCAGAAGAAGGCGAACAGCAGCAGGTCGACCGAGCAGATGGCGCCGAGCACCGCTGTCTGCAGGACCAGCAGCGCGGTGTGGAAGGCGCGGGTCCGGTCGTGGATCGAGGTGACGCCTGCGAGCACGGCCACGACGCCGAGCAGCGACGTCAGGCCCGCCAGCCAGAGGCTGATGCCGTCGATCGCCAGGTGGTAGCGTGCGCCGATCGCCGGGATCCAGGCGACGTCCTCTGCGGCGGAGGTGAGCTGGTAGCCGCCGTTCGTGGGGTCGAACGCCGCGAAGATCGCCATGAAGAAGACCAGCGGCAGCGACGCGAAGAAGCCTCCGACGAGCCGGTGTGCCTCCTTGTGCTCGTCGGGGACGAGCGCCAGCGCCAGGGCACCTGCCAGCGGCGAGAAGACCATCAAGGTCAGCCAGGGAACCGAAAGCTCCATCTCCAGCCCCCTAGCGCATCAACAGAAGGATGAGCGCCAGCCCCGCGAGGGCGAACGCCACGTAGCGCTGCGTGCTCCCGTTCTGGAAGCGGCTCAGCGCACGTCCGAGGTAGGCAGTCAGCCAGCCCGTCCCGTTGACCGCGACGGTGTCGAGGGCGAACCCGTCCACGAGGTGGCCGAGCACCTTCGACTTGAGCTCGAGGCCGCGACCGAGCACCAGGGCGTAGGCCTCGTCGATGTAGTACCGGTGCTCGAGCACGCGGTGCAGCCGAGGCCAGGCTGCGGCGATCCGCGCCGGCGTCTCGCCGCCGCCACCCCACAGCGACCGGGCGACGAAGATGCCGCCGAGCCCCGCGACCGTGCCGCCGAGCATGCAGGCCCAGGCGGCCGCGGAGCCCTCGAACCCGCTCCCGATCAGCGCCTCCGCGGGCGCGACGACCGGCGCGATCCAGTGGTGCAGCAGGTTGGGCAGCCCGGTCGGCCCCGCGATCACGTGCGGCAGGCCGGCAAAGCCCGCGACAAGGCTCAGCGCCGCGAGGATCCACAGCGGCACGGTCATCACCGCGGGTGACTCGTGCAGGTGCTCCCGGGCGTGGCTGTCGAGCCGCTCGGTGCCGCCGAAGACCATGAAGTAGAGCCTGAACATGTAGAGGGCCGTCATGAAGGCCGCCGCCACCGCCAGTGGGTAGAGCAACAGCCCGAGCGCG
>JBILLP010000201.1:0-6271 GCA_044376025.1 Bradymonadia bacterium | reverse complement strand
TGCGACGTCGAGCATGCGTTCGGCCCGGAGCAGCGCCTCGAGGCCGAGCGCCGTCATCGCCTGGGTCCCGTTGAGCAGCGCAAGCCCCTCCTTGTAGGTGAGGCGCCACGGCTCGACCCCGGCGGCTGCCAGCGCCTCGGCGGCAGGCAGCGTCCGGCCCGCGACCGTCACCTCTCCCATGCCGAGCAGCGGCAGCGTCATGTGCGCGAGCGGGCAGAGGTCGCCGCTCGCCCCGACGCTGCCCTGCTCCGGCACCACCGGGTGGATCCCGAGGTTCAGCAGCAGCACCAGCCGCTCGAGCGTCTCTGCCCGGATGCCCGAGAACCCCTGCGCAAGCGCCTCGACCCTGAGGAGGATCATGCCCCGGACGACCCGCTCGGGCAGCGGGCGACCCACGCCGCAGGCGTGCGAGATGACGAGCTTCTCCTGCAGGCGCTCCGCCTGCTCCGGCGCGATCGACGTGTCGCGGTTCGACCCGAACCCGGTCGTGACCCCATAGATGCTGCGGCCCGAGCGCGCCGCCTCCCGGACGACCTGCGCACATCGCGCAACGCGGTCGCGCGCGGCGTCAGTGAGCCTCACGCTCGCCGACTCCCACGCCACGGCGCGGTAGCCTTCGGCAGTCAATGCCTCATCCCCGATCTCGACGACTCGCGTTGCCATGTTCTCACGACCGCTCAGCGTGGCTGAGTTCCTTCAGGGCGCCTGCCGGGCACCCGAGACCTGGATGGTGGCTCGCAGCGGACCCGGCGCCCCGGGTGTGCCCACGAACAGGAGGTAGACCGACCCCTGCTCCAGCGCGACCTCGAGCCTCGGCCGGAGCTGCCCGGCGCTGTCATCGTCGCACCACGAGCGCGCGCCCCTCGCCTCGAGCAGTGTCAGCGTGGAGTCGTCGCTGTCGGAGCGCTCCACCGTCATCGTCCACGTACCGGCCCGCTCCGCCACGATGCAGAGCTGCGGCACGCGGTCGACCAGGAAGCCGCACCCGGCGATCGCCGACGCGTTCCCGTCGGTCATCGCCACGGCGGCGACCTCGTACGTCGAGCTGCCCGTGCCGCGCACCTCGACGGAGCCGGGCGGGCAGAGGCTGAGCGGCACGTTGGGGTCGAGCGCCCACGCGTCGCGACCGCCGAGCGCCACCAGCGCGCAGACGAGCGCGAACCGCGCCTTTTGGGCCCGACCGGCGCTGACTACCATCGCGATCGCGTCTGGACCCTTCGGCTCCACGGCGACGGCGTATGTCACAAGGTCGAGGGTACGACAATGCATGACGAGTCAGCAGGTTCGACGCGCCTGGTCGACGCGCCGTGGCCGGCAGAGCTACCCGCGACGCTCGCGGTCGCCCTCGAGTCGGCACTGTCGCAGGACACTGGCCGGCGGGTGGCGGCCTTCGACTTCGACAACACGACTATCTCGGGCGACTTTGGCGCCCAGCTCCATCTCGAGCTGTCGCGCGGGCTGCACTACGCCTTCGACCGCTCGCCGGGCGTCTGGGAGGCCCTCGAGCGCTGCGCGGAGTTCGAGCGGCTCGAGGCGACCTGGAGCGCGTGGCGAGCCTTCGGTGACCACGCAGACGCCGACGCCCTCGCGGCCGACGTCGCGGCGACGTTCACCCGGATGCTGGCTCGGCACGGCGCGGAGGCGACCTACCGCTGGGCGGTCACGCTGCATGCGGGGCAGTCCGAGGCCGAGGTCGAGGCGCTGGCGGCGCGGGTCTGGGGCCGCCTGCTCGAGGCCCCCCGGGAGCCCGTCAGGCTGGAGGCGCCCGACGGCACGGTGCTGCAGTGGCGGCACGGGCTGAGGCGGCGTCCGGCGATCGAGGCGCTGTTCAGGTGGCTCGGGGATCGCGGCTGCGAGGTCTGGCTGGTGTCGCTGACCCACGTCTGGGCGCTTCGCGCCGCGTGCGGAGCGATCGGGGTGCGGCCAGACCGGTGCATCGGGCAGGCGTCAGAGGCGCCGGGCGGGGTTGTCTCCACCCGCTTTGTCGAGCCCGGGACGCTGGGGGCAGGCAAGGTGCAATCGATCGAGCGCGCGACGGGTAGGCGTCCGCTGGTCGCAGCGGGAGACAGCGCCAACGACCACCCGATGCTCGAGGCGTCAGAGGTCGCAATCTGGATCGACCACGGGGACGACGAGGCACGCCGTCACGCGGAGTCTCGCGGCTGGCACATCGTGCCGGCTGCGCGACTCGACGTCGGGGCGGGGGTCTAGCCGACCCGCTCGATGAAGCCCTGCCGCAGCAGCGTCTCGATGTCCTGCATGGTCTCGAGGTCGGTGCCGAGCGACTTGTCGAGGATGGTCTCGACCATGCCGAAGTTGATGATGAGCTGCAGGGTGTCGAGCAGCTCAGGCGTGAGTTCGCGCAGCGGCGGGACAAGCGGCCGCTTGATGGCAAGGAGCGCCTGCGGATCGGGGAGCCCCTGGCGGATGTTCTCCATCTCGTCGAGCAGCCGCATGGCCTCCATCATGAGGGCCTCGGTGCTCATCTCGATCTCGTTCTCGAAGCTTCGATCCGAGGGCGGTTCGAGCACAAAGGTGCCGCGGTTCCAGGTCATGACCCGGTAGGCCGCCTTCTCGCCCGTCAGGTCGGGGAAGCCGCTGATCTCGGCATGCACGACCCGGCCCTCGCGCAGGTAGAGCGCCGCCTCGGACAGCTCGTTGCGGAGCCGGAGCACGCCGCTCTTGCGGGTGCCCGAGAAGAGCTGGAGCAGGTCGGGGAGCGCGACCTCCTCGAGGAGCCCGGCCATCGCGCCGGCGACCGTCTGGGTCGGGCGCCCCATGTGCGGCTGAGGCACCTGGATGGTCATCGGCTTGGGCGTGATCGAGGCGGGCGAGCGGGTCTGCGCGTCGAACGGGTTGTCGTTCTCGGAGATGACACTGCCGACCCGGAGCAGCTTGATGATCGAGGTGCCGAAGAGGATCCGGTCTCCCTCTCGCAGCTGCTGGTTCTTGACCCGCTCGCCGTTCACGAAGGAGCCGTTGGTGCTGCCGAGGTCGATCAGCATCGGGATGTCGTCCTCAACGAGCAGCTTGGCGTGCTGACGCGACACCATGTCCTCGACCAGCACGAGCGCGCAGTCGCTGCTGCGGCCGACCAGGTACTCGCGGCCCTCCTCGAGAGGGAACTCGCCGCCCTGGTACTTCCCGGAGATGAATTTCAGAACCCAGTTGGCCATCCCAGTATCCACCGCCTTGGGGTGAGCCGGCCGCGCGAACTCACCCATCAGAATGAGCCTCGCCTTGAACCATCGAGCGCCCGATCTGTCAACCATCGCAGCGGCCTGCCCGGGCCATCGCGGCCCGCGCTCCGTGGCGGTCCGCCCTCCGCTTGCCCGCTCCCGGACCGGCTGCTATCGGCGCGCCAAACTCGGCGCGAAGGCCCCACTGCGGACTTTCGTCCATCGCGCCCCTCGCGCCGGGACACTCCAAGCCGACACCTCGAATACCCGGGGCGTCGGGGCACTCCCGTTCCCCCAGTCAGCTCATGGCGGACTCCTCCGTTGGTGGCGCCTCCCACCACGGCTCGCACGACCCGTCGAACCGTGCCCTTCTGCTGCTCTGCCTGGGCGCGCTCGGTGTCGTCTTCGGCGACATCGGCACGAGCCCGCTCTACACGATGTCCGAGATCTTCTTCGGGCATGCGGCCATCCCGCTCACACCCCAGCACGTCCTCGGTGCGACCAGCCTCATCGTCTGGGGGCTCATCCTCATCGTTACCATCAAGTACGTCGTGTTCGTGCTGCGCGCCGACCACGCCGGAGAGGGTGGTGGGTTCGCACTGCTCGCCCTCCTGACTGGCTACGACCGGCGTCCGGTTCCCGGGATCCGAATCGCCCTCGTCTTCGCAGCCGGGCTGCTCTACGGCGAGGGCATCATCACCCCGGCGATCTCGGTCCTGTCCGCCGTCGAGGGCATCAAGCTCGTCACCCACGGACTTGACCGGATCATCGTGCCCGTCACGGCGGCCATCCTGATCGTGCTGTTTGCCGTCCAGAGAGGCGGCACGGCACGGGTCGGCGCCCTCTTCGGCCCGGTCGTCATGCTCTGGTTCATCGCCATGGGGGTGCTGGGTGGCTACGGAGTGGCTCACGGGCCGGCGATCCTTGGCGCGATCAACCCGTGGCACGCGATCGCCTTCCTCTACGACTGCGGCCCTGTCGGGGCCTTTGGCGCGCTCGGCTCCGCGTTGCTGGCCATCACTGGGTGCGAGGCGCTCTACGCGGACATGGGTCACGTCGGGCGAAGAGCCATCCGCCTGTCGTGGCTGAGCGTCGCCTTTCCCTCACTGGTCCTGATCTACCTCGGGCAGGGCGCCTGGCTGCTGTCGGGGCAGCCGGTCTCATCCGAAAACGTCTTCTACAGCATGGTGCCCTCCTGGGGACTCTTCCCCATGGTCATGCTGGCAACCTCCGCCACGATCATCGCCTCGCAGGCGCTGATCACCGGTGCCTTCAGCGTCACGCGCCAGGCAATCGCCCTCGGGCTGTTCCCCCGCGTGGCGATCGTCCACACCAGCGGCGAGCACATGGGGCAGGTCTACCTGCCGGCCATCAACTTCGCCCTCATGGCCGGCTGCCTGATGCTGGTGTTCACCTTCGAGTCGAGCACCGCCCTGGCGGCAGCCTACGGCTTCGCGGTCTGCGGCGTGATGACCATCACCTCCATCAGCATGTGGATGCTGTCGATCCTCCGCTGGAACTGGAGCCGGTTCCGGGCGGCAGCCGTGTTCGGCCCCTTCCTGTTGATTGACCTGCTGCTCCTCTCCTCGGCCAGCCTCAAGTTCCCTCAAGGCGGCTGGGTGCCCTTCCTCGTGGGACTCGCCATCTTCGGCATCATGACCACCTGGAAGTGGGGTCGGCGGCACATCGCGGAGGGCCTGCGCGAGGTCTCTGAAGACGGAGACACCGTCGGCGACCTCCTGCTCGCGCGGCGCGAAGGCAAGCTCCCGCAGGCCCAGCGGTCGATTGTCGTCATGACCTCGCGCCTCATCGACGACCTCTCAGACCGGCTGCCCCCCGTCCTGCAGACCTTCCACGAGCGCTTCGGCATCACGCCCCGGCACATCATCTTCTTGACCGTCGTCCAGGAGCCGGTGCCCAAGGTCAAGCGCAGCCAGCGATACGAGGTCCACACCTTCTGTCGCGACCAGGCGGCCGGCTCCGTGGTCTCGGTGCGCATGCACTACGGCTACATGGACTCCCCGAACATCCGGCGCGCCCTCTTCAAGGCCAAGGAGCAGCACCAGATCCGCGTCCCCGGCGACCCTCGCAGGTGGCTCGTGCTCGTCGGGCAGGAGAACCTGATCTGGAAGCAGACCTCCGCCTTTGTCCGTGCCCGGCTCGCGCTGTTCAAGTTCATGCTCCGTAACTCGGTGCCCGCCCACCTCTACTTCGGCCTTGGGGCCGACAGCGGCGTGATCACCGAGACGATCCACATCCGGCTCGGCGAACCGGCCCGACACCCTGCCCCCGGCCTGAGACGGGTCGACGACAACACGGCCACCCTGCCCGCGGTGAAGCCTCCCGCCGGGTGCGACGGTGCCGACGCTGTGACGGCGGCGCCAGACCCTGCCAGTGGCTCCGGGGAGCCCAAGTCGCCGCCCCGCGACTGAGCGCCCCTTGCGTTCGCCCCGCGCGAACCCAAGCGACCGGCTCTCCACCCGCCCCCGGGAGCCGTCGCGATGTCCCTGTTGTCGTCCTCGATCGGTCGTCTTCGCCTCGTGAGCTTCCTCGAAGGTTGCTCCTTCGTGGTGCTCCTCACGATCGCCATGCCGCTGAAGTACCTCGCCGACCGCCCTGAGGCGGTACGGGTCGTCGGGTCGCTCCACGGCGGCCTCTTCATGCTCTTCATGCTCGCCCTGCTGCTCGTCGGGCTCGAGCGGCGCTGGAGCATCGCTCGCATGGTGTGGGCGACCATCCTCGCCTCTATCCCGCTCGGCGCCTTCTACTTCGAGCGGCAGCTCCGCTCCGAGGAGCCCGAGCCGACGCAGGGCTAGCCGAGGTTCCGGGCCATCAGCCTCGACATCGCGGCGTTGAAGCGGGCCGGCTCGTCGAGCGGCGAGCCCTCTGCGATCTGCGCCTGCCCGTAGAGCAGCTCAAACCAGGCCTCGATGTCGGCCGGCGACGACTCCGTGGTCACCTGCTTTTCGAGCGCCCTGACAACCGGGTGCTCTGGATTGAGCTCGAGCACGCGGGGGCTGGCGGGGATCTCCTGGTTCGACGCCCGGAGCATCCGCTCGATGTGCGGCGGCAGGCCGCCCTCGCCGGTGACG
>JBILLP010000200.1:0-6301 GCA_044376025.1 Bradymonadia bacterium | reverse complement strand
CGGCAGGGATCCCCAGCTGGTCCACGTGGACGAGCACCTCGCCATCGTGTGCAAGCCTGCGGGCATGCTCTCGGTGCCGGCCCCGGGTCGCCGCGGAGAGCGCAACCTCGTCGCCTGGGCGCACCGAGCCCTCGGCGAGGCGCACCGTGTCCACCGGCTCGACGAGGACACCTCGGGCCTGATCCTGGTCGCCCGGAGCGAGCGCATGCGCGCTCGGCTCATCGACCTGATCTCGAGCCACCGCATCGAGCGCGGCTACCTCGCGCTCGTCGCCGGGCACGTTCCGGACCGCACACACACGCTTCGATCCCACATCGCCCGGAACCGCGGCGATGGGCTTCGCGGCTCCTCAGGCGACGAAGCCGGCGGCGAGGCGATCACGCACATCGTCAGCTCGACGCCGCTCAAGGGGGTATCGCTGGTCGAGCTCCGCCTCGAGACCGGGCGCACACACCAGGTTCGGATCCACATGGCGGAGTTCGGACACCCGGTGCTCGGAGACTGGCTCTACGGTGGCCGCGGTCCCGGGGCTCCCAGGCTGGCGCTCCACGCCTGGCGGCTCGCGCTCGACCACCCGGCGACCGGTGTGCGGCTTGAGTGCGAGATCCCGCTGCCTGACGACCTCGAGGCGATACGGGCGGCCCTTGAGCCGCCCGTACGCCGTGCCCGCCCGGTCGAGGGTCGAGCCAGCGGAGAAGAAGGCGCGCGCCGCGTTCGCCCGGGCGCGCGCCCGAAGCAGTAGGGCTACTCGCCGCCCGCGAGCCCGAGCTGGGCCTCGGTCGCGATGATGCTCTCACCGTGCTGGCTGCGATCGAGCCCCTCCTGCTCGTCGTCGGCGGTGACCCGGAGCGGCACGATCAGGCCCACCAGCTTGAAGATGCCGTACGACACCACGAAGGTGTATCCGCAGACGATCACCATCGCGAGCAGGTGCATCAGGAACAGCTTGGTACCTCCGTAGAGCAGTCCGTCTGCACCGGCAGGGTTGACCGCCTTGCTCGCGAAGATGCCGGTCGCGAGCATGCCGAACATGCCGCCGACGCCATGACAGGGAAAGACATCGAGCGTGTCGTCGAGTGCGGACTTGCTCCGCCAGTGTGCGACGATGTTGCAGGTCATCGCGGCGAAGGTGCCGATGGCGATCGCGCTGCCGACCGACACGAAGCCGGCGGCGGGGGTGATGGCGACAAGCCCGACAACCGCGCCGATGCAGGCGCCGAGCGCCGACGGCTTTCGCCCCCGGATGCCGTCAAAGAAGACCCAGCCGAGCGCAGCCGCGGCCGATGCGGTGTTCGTGGTCATGAACGCGGAGACGGCGATATCGTTGGCCGCGAGCGACGAGCCGGCGTTGAAGCCGAACCACCCGAACCACAGCAGCCCCGTGCCGATCAACACGTAGGGGATGTTCGCAGGCGGGTGTGCCATGCCGGCGGCGTAGTCCTTGCGCCGGCCGAGCGCGATCGCGCCCGCGAGCGCCGCGACGCCGGCCGACATGTGGACGACCGTTCCGCCGGCGAAGTCGAGCACGCCCCAATTCCGCAAGAAGCCGTTGGGGTGCCAAGTCCAGTGGGCCAGCGGGGCGTACACCAGCACCGCGAAGAGCAACATGAACAACAGGTAGGCGCTGAACCGGACGCGCTCCGCGAAGGAGCCGGTGACCAGCGCCGGCGTGATGATCGCGAACTTCATCTGGAACATCGCGAACAGCGCGAACGGGATCGTCGCTGCGAAGGCCGGGTTCGGGGAGCCTCCGACATCCTTGAACAGGAAGAAGGTCGCGGGGTTGCCGACCAGGCCGAATCCCTCGCCGCCGATGCTGTCACCGAACGCCAGCGAGAAGCCCACCGTGACCCAGAGCAGGCTGATGACCGCCATGGCGATGAAGCTCTGCAGCATCGTCGAGATCACGTTCTTGGGACGAACCATGCCGCCGTAGAAGAACGACAGGCCCGGGGTCATCAGCAGGACCATCGCCGAGGCAGTCAGCAGCCAGGCCGTGTCGCCGGCACTCAGGAGCGAGGCGTCGGTGGCTGGCCCCCCCGGGGCTACGAACGCTCCTGCGGCAGAGATGAGGAGCAAGACGGCGAGTCCAAAGGTCCAGGGCTTCATGGCGGTTGCCTCCGTGCCGGGCATCAACCACCGGCCAAACTGCCGGCTGACCTCCATCTCCTCGCTTTAGATATTGCTGTCAATCGATTTGTATCAAGCAAGATCAAAAGTAGCTCTATTTCTGCAACAGCTACACTTCAACCCGCGTCGTCGTCGTCCGCTCCGCCACAGACCCGACCACCGGCCGCAGTGACCCCGGCCGCACACACTCCGCGCCTAGACGACGCTGCATCGCGTCGACACGGACGACGCATCGAACCAGTCTGCCCGGCCGACCCGCCGCGCCACGGCGCGGCCCACCACGGCTCAGGCCCGCGCGGGCCGCAGACCAACGTGGACAAAGCTCGCCATCCACGCCCTCGCCGACGCGGGCCGCGCGTTCTGGTCGAACGTCGCCGCCTCGATCCGCTCGCAGACCAGCGCTGGCGAAAGCCCACGCAGCTCACTCCGGCGCATCGCGTGCACGCCGACCCAGCCCGCCTCGTGCTGGCTGCAGGCGAGCACATGCAGCGAACCGCCGATGCGCAGGATCCGCTGCAGCCCGGCGAGGTATCGACCCCGGTCCTCGTCGTCGAACAGGTGCAGGCAGCCCGAGTCGACCACGGTGTCGAAGCAGCCCTCGAGGTCGCCGAGCTCGAGCGCGTCGTGCACGGAGAACCAGGCGGTACTCGCGCTTCGCGCAGCCTTGATGCGCGCCGAGCCGATCGCCTGCGCGGAGGTGTCGATGCCCACGACCTGGTGGCCGCGCTCCGCGAGGTAGATCGCCAGGTCGCCCGTCCCACAGCCGACATCGAGCACCCTGCCCTCGATCGCCCCAAGCCGCGCGAGGGACTCGAAGGCGGGCTGCGGACGCCCGATGTCCCAAGCGGGCCGGTCGGGCGAGACAAAGGCAGGGGGACGGTTCATGCGGCGCGTCTGCTGGGTCACCCGACCACCCCGGCCGAGCATGGCGGTGGCGTACCGGGGCAGGGGTCGCCGCGCAACGCCCCCAGGCCTCGAGGACGCCGCCTTTGACGCATGGCTCCGGCCGCTCTAACCCGTGGATCCCAGCCCGATTGCGCCCCGGAGGCAACGTGTTCGACTCGATTCCCGCGCGGTTCCTGGCCCAGGCCCGCCTTCGCCCCGCAGCGCCCGCCTACGCGATCAAGCGGGGCGGCGGGTGGCAGACCACCCCGTGGAGAACCTACGTCGCCGAGGTCCGCGCTACCGCCCGGGCGCTCATCGCCCTCGGCCTCGAGGCCGGGCGCGACAACGTCTGCATCCTCGGCTTCAACCGCCCCGAGTGGACCACGCTCGACCTGGCCACGATGATGGTCGCCGGCGCGCCCGCCGGCATCTACACCACGAGCTCCGCCGAGGAGGTCGCCTACATCGTGCACCACTGCGAGGCGCCGCTGGTGCTCGTCGAGGACCGGGGGCAGTACGAGAAGGTGGCCCGCCTGCGCGACCGCATGCCCGGCCTCAAGTGGATCGTCACGATGCGCGGCGCACCGGTCATCGACGATCCGATGGTGCTCGCCTGGGATGAGTTCGTGTCGCGCGGCGCCGCGGTCGCCGAGGCAGAGGTCGACGCGCGCGTGGAGCGCCTGCGCGGGGACCAGCTCGCGACGCTCATCTACACCTCGGGCACGACCGGGCCGCCCAAGGGCGTCATGCTGTCACACGCCAACCTCGCCTGGACGGCGGAGGCAGCCCGCCAGATGACCGGGCTCGACGCGAGCGCCTCCGCGCTGTCGTACCTGCCCCTGTCGCACATCGCCGAGCAGATGTTCACGCTGCACGGGCACGCCACGCTGGGCTACTGCGTGTCATTCGCGGAGTCGATCGACCGCGTCGCCGACAACCTCAAGGAGGTCCAGCCCCACGTCTTCTTCGGCGTCCCCCGCATCTGGGAGAAGATGTACTCGGCGATCCACTCCAAGCTTCAGGACGCCACCGGCGCCAAGAAGGCGATCGCGACGTGGGCGCGCGGCGTCGGCGCGGAGGCCTCTGCGCTGCGCTGCCAGGGTCGCACGCCCGCCGGCCTGCTCGCGGTGCAATACCGGCTGGCGAACCGGCTGGTCTTCCACAAGCTGCGCGAGGCGATCGGGCTGTCCCGGGCCAAGGTCTGCGTCTCAGGCGCCGCGCCGATCGCCCGGGAGGTGATCGAGTTCTTCGCCTCGCTCGACCTCGTGGTGCACGAGGTCTACGGGCAGTCTGAGGACTGCGGCCCGACGACGTTCAACATGCCCGGCGCCACGCGCTTTGGCACGGTCGGCCGTGCGGTGCCCGGCGTCGAGGTCCGCATCGCCGGCGACGGGGAGATCCTCGTGCGCGGCCCCAACGTCTTTCTCGGCTACTACAAGGACGCCGCCGCCACCTCGGAGACGCTCGTCGACGGCTGGCTGCACTCGGGCGACCTCGGCTCGTTCGACAGCGCCGGCTTCCTGTCGATCACCGGCCGCAAGAAGGAGATCATCATCACCTCGGGCGGAAAGAACATCACGCCGAAGAACATCGAGGAGGCGATCAAGCTTCACCCCGCCATCGGCGAGGCCGTCGTCATCGGCGACCGGCGCAAGTACCTCGTCGCGCTGCTGACGCTCGATCCCGACCTCGCGCCCCGCTGGGCCTCCGAACACGGCGTCGATGTCTCAAACCTGCATGAGAGCCCCGCGCTTCGGGCCGACCTTCAGCGGCACCTCGATGGCGTCAACGCAGAGGTCTCGCGCGTCGAGGGCGTCAAGCGCTTCGCGGTGCTCCCGCGCCCCTTCAGCCTCGAGGCGGGTGAGCTGACGCCCACGCTGAAGATCAAGCGCCGCATCGTCGAGAAGAACTGGTCGGCGGTCATCGAGTCGCTCTACGGCAGCGACGGGGAGTGACGCTGTGGTCGCCGCGGAGTCCCGCCGCCCGCCCGGGCTGTCGATCATCTTCTTGATGTACAACGAGGAGGGCTCGATCGCCGCCGTCCTCGACGAGGCGCTCGCGTTCTGCCGGCAGACCCTCGACGACTGGGAGATCCTGGTGATCAATGACGGGAGCACCGACGGGAGCCCTGCCATCGTCGCGGAGTACGCGGCGCGCGAGCCCCGCCTGCGGCGCATCGACCACGCGACCAACGGCGGCATGGGCGCCGGCATGCGCACCGGCATCGAGCACGCCTCGAAGCCCTGGTTCATCTTCAACGCCTCCGACGGCCAGGTCCCCTGTGCGGAGATCGGCACGATGCTCCCGGTGCTCGACCGCGCCGACATCGTGCTGACCACCTACCTCCGCCGCGCCGACCACCTCGGCCGCAAGGTCATGAGCCGCGGGCTGCGCTGGCTGCTCCGCGCGGCCGCCGGCATCCGGTTCGAGCTCGAGGGGCTCTACCTCTACCCGACCGCCGTGGCGCGCGAGCTGCTGCCCCGGATCGGCAGCAGCTCGTTCGTCTTCAGCTTCGAGCTGATCCAACGCGGCGTCGAGCGCGGGCTGACGACCGAGACGATCCAGATCCGCTGCCTGCCGCGCATGGCGGGCGAGTCGAAGGTCGTGAGCGTGCCGCGCATCCGCCGCGTCGCGACCGAGGTGTTCGCCTACCGTCAACGGCGCCTCGACGAGGCCCGCGAAGCGTCGAGGAGCCGATGAGCAGCAACCGCATGGTGGCGTGGCAGGTCGAGGGGTCGTTTGGCGTCGAGAACCTGCGGCGCGTCGAGCGCGCGGTCGAGTCCCCCGGCCATGGCGAGGTGCTGGTGCGCATCGAGGCGGCATCGCTGAACTACCGCGACCTGCTGATGGTGAAGGGCCAGTACAACCCCCGGCAGCCGCTGCCGCTGGTGCCCTGCTCCGACGGCGCCGGCGTGGTCGTGGCGACCGGGCCGGCTGTCACGCGATTCGAGGTCGGAGACCGCGTGATGCCACTCTTTGCGCCCGACTGGATCGCCGACCCGCCGAACCGCGAGACGATCCGGAAGACGCTAGGCGGCCCGCTCGACGGCACCCTCGCGACGCACATCAAGGTCTCCGAGGGGTCGCTGGTCTCGATCCCGGGCCACCTCAGCTTCGAGCAGGCGGCGACGCTGCCCTGCGCCGCGCTGACGGCATGGTCGTCGCTGGTGACGCTCGGGCAGCTCGTCGCAGGTCAGACCGTGCTGATCCTCGGCACGGGCGGGGTGAGCATCTTCGCGCTGCAGTTCGCGAAGCTGCTGGGGCTGCGGGCGATCGTGACGTCGAG
>JBILLP010000199.1:0-6359 GCA_044376025.1 Bradymonadia bacterium | reverse complement strand
GGTTCCGAGCGTCGTGGTGACGAGCGCCTGGGTCTCGCCGCGCGTGAAGAGTGCCGAGCCGTGGGGGCGGGGCAGCACGCCGACCTCGATGGTGATCGGGCGGACCTCGCGGGCACCGCGACCGTCGATGCGCTTGCGCAGCTTGATGACCACGTCGCGGAGCGCGCGGCTCTTGAGCTCCTCGAAGCAGGCCTCGACCTCCTTCTCGCGGCCGGGATGCGACTCGGCGAAGGCCTTGGTGACCTCCTCCTCGAGGTCGTCGATGGCGCCGTACCGGCGGAGCTTCTCCGCGATGGCCATCGCCTTGACGAGCCGGTCACCGACCTTCTTGGAGACCTTCTTGAGCAGACCCTCGTCGAGCTTCGGCGAGGCGAACTCGATCTTGTCCTTGCCGACCTTGCGGGCCAGCTCGACCTGGAGCTTGAGGAGCGGCTGGACGGCATCGAAACCGAAGTTGAGCGCGTCGAGCATCTCTTCCTCGGTGGCCTCGTCGGCCTCGCCCTCGACCATGACGATCGCATCCTTGGTGCAGGCCATCGCGATGTCGATGTCGCACGCCTTGCGCTGCTCCCAGGTCGGGTTGGCGATGAACTTGCCCTCGAACCGGCCCACGCGGACGCCGGCGATCGGGCCGGCGAAGGGCGCCGAGCTCAGCATCAGCGCCGCGGAGGCACCCGTGATCGAGAGGATGTCGGCGTCATTCTGCCCGTCGTGGGACACGACCTGCGCGATGACCTGGACCTCGCCCTTGAACCCATCGGGGAAGAGCGGCCGAAGCGGTCGGTCCGACAGCCGGCAGATCAGGACCTCGGCGTCGCTGAGGCGACCCTCGCGGCGCTGGAAGCCGCCGGGGATTCGACCGCCGGCGTAGAACTTCTCGATGTACTCGACCGTGAGCGGGAAGAACCCGGCCGTCTCCTTGTGCGGACCGACGCAGGCCGTCACGAGGATGGAGGTGTCACCGTTGCTGACGAGGACGGACCCGCCGGCCTGCTTGGCCATGCGTCCGGTCTCGACGGTGATGGTATGGTGCCCGAGAGGGGCAGTCTTTCGAATCATCGCGCACATGAAGGCTCCTTGGGGGGGAAAGACACCCTCAGGGGACCGCCTTCAGGGGTCCCGCACCCGTCCCCGTGTGGAGCGCGCGAAGCATGAACTGCAGGGCAGCGACGCGTCGATGGGCTCGACGCTGGCGCTGCGCTCCAGTTCAGGCATCCCATGCGGCGCCACGACGTCTGGATCGGTGAGGTGTCGGTGTATGGCAAAGAACGGTTTCGCTCGAAGCGGACCTCTCGAAAGCCGAAAGGGCCAAAAGACGCAAGGCCCCCGCACATCGGTGCGAGGGCCTTGGGATTCACTTTCGCAGTCCGAGCTCCAGGATGAGCTCGCGGTATCGATTCACGTCGCGACGCTTGATGTAGTCAAGCAGGCTGCGCCGCTGCCCGACCAGGATCAGCAGGCCGCGGCGGCTGTGGTGGTCATGGTCGTGGGTCTTGAAGTGCTCGGTGAGGTAGTTGATGCGCTCCGTCAGGATCGCAACCTGGACCTCGCTGGAGCCGGTGTCGCCCTCGGCAAGGCCGAAGCGGGTCTGGATTCGCTTGATGATTTCGGCCTTTGCGGCCTTGTCGAGTGCCATGGGAGACTCCTTCGATGACGCCCCAACCCGCCCATGGTGAGAAGGGGCCTGTGAGAGGGGGTGGTTGCTAGCCGCGAGCGACCCCGAGGTCAAGCAAGCACCGCCGACGCGGTCCCCGGCCGGCGCCCACGTCAGGCCACCGGCGCAAGCCCGAGCAGCGTGCGCGTGACGGCGTCAAACCGCGCCGCGAACGCCGCATCCTGCGCCAGCGCCTGCGGGCGGCTCTCGCGCCGCGCCACGAAGTAGCGGCCCGTGACACCGTCGACCCCTGGCTCCAGCGCGAGCATCACCGACGTCTCCGCCCCCTGCGCGAGGCTCTCGCGACCCTCGATCCCGAACCCGGTCGTCAGCAGCTTGGTGGTCACCACCCCCGGATGCAGCGCATTGATCGTGATGCCCCGGCCCGCGAGCCGCGGCGCCCAGGCCACCGCGTGCAGCACATTCGCCAGCTTGGCGTCACAGTAGGCGACGTAGCCGTCATAGGCTCGGCTCCGCCAGCAGGGGTCCTCCACAACCCCGACCGTGCCCCGCATGTGCGCCATCGAGGAGACGTTCACGATGCGCCGGAGCCGCGCGCCGGCCGGACTCGATAGCAACAGTTCACCCATCAGGTAGTGCGACAAGTGGTTGACCACCATCGACAACTCGAGCCCGTCCATTACGGTCTTCAGCTCCGTCGCGAAGACACCCGCGTTCGACAGCAGCACGTCCGGCAGCTCGGCCCGACCCTCGAGCTCCCGCACCATCGTCCCGACCGTCGACAGGTCCGACAGGTCCCCGATCAGCCCGGCCAGCGACGACTCCGGGCGAATCGCAGCGAGCTCCGTCCGCACCTCCTCAACCCGGGCCGCGTTGCGGCCGTGCGGGATCACCCTCGCCCCGCGCCGGGCAAGCTCCCGCGCCGTCTCCCGTCCAATCCCGTCCGTGGCTCCCGTCACCAGCACCACCGGACTCTGCGGCAACCTTCCTGCCTTCTCCATCAGAACTCCAACACGCCGTCACCCCCCGCTGCCAACCGATAGCGCATCCGGTCGCCCGGTGCGACCCATGCCGCGCGGTTTGACGCGCCCCTCGCCACGCCACTAGACCTCGAAGCCCCCGCCTCACGACACCCCACCCATGAAGATCCGCGAACTCAGCCGCACCTACCGCTTCTCGACCCAGAGCCTCCCCTTCCTGCTCTTCCACCTTCTCGCCCCCCTGGCGATCTGGTGGGACGGCTTCTCGTGGGAGGGAGTCGGCCTCGCCGTGGCCTCCTACTACGTGCGCATGTTCGGCATCACCGCCGGCTACCACCGCTACTTCTCGCACCGGTCCTTCAAGACCGGTCGCGTCATGCAGACCCTCCTCGCGCTGCTCGCGCAGAGCTCCGCACAGCAGGGCGTCCTCTGGTGGGGCGCACACCACCGCCATCACCATCGCCACTCCGACCTGCCCGGCGACATCCACAGCCCCAAGCTCGACGGCTTCTGGCACTCCCACGTCGGCTGGATCCTCGTCGAGGAGACGGACCGCTCCAACCACGACGCCATCCGCGACTTCGCCAAGTACCCCGAGCTGCGGTTCCTCGACCGGTACAGCATGCTGCCAGCGTTCCTCTATGCGGTGATCCTCACCCTCATCTTCGGCAGGACCGGCCTCTGCTGGGGCTTCGTCGTCTCGACCGTCGTGCTCTGGCACGGGACCTTCACCATCAACTCGCTCAGCCACGTCTTCGGCAGCCGCGTCTACGAAACCACCGACACCTCGCGGAACAACGCCCTGCTCGCCTTGCTCACGCTCGGAGAGGGGTGGCACAACAACCACCACTACTACCAGCGGTCGGCCGCGCAGGGGTGGCGCTGGTACGAGCTCGACATCACCTACCTCGTGCTCCGCCTCATGCAGGCCGCCCGTCTCGTCTCCGGCGTCGGACGCCCCCCCAAGCACATCATCGAGGGTTCGATCCGCGGGATCCAGCAGCGCAGCGCCCAGCTCGCCGCCCGCTTCGGCGCCCGCATCGACGCGCTTCACCACTCGGTCGAGGCGCTGCGGCACCGCGCCGAGCTCCACCAGGCCGAGTGGGAGCTCCGGCGCGAGCACATGCGCACCGAGTTCGAGGCGCTCGGCGACGAGGCGCGAGAGGCCCTGCGGCGACGTCACGAGGAGCTGCTTGCCGCCTCGAACGAGCTCCGCGGCCGCGCCCACGAGCTCGCCGAGGAGCTTCGCGCACAGCGGGACCTCGCCGCCGAGCAGCTCATCGCCCGCGTCGAGCAGGCCCTGGCTGACCTGCGCGCCCTGCCCGAACCGGCCTGACGCCGCAGCGAGGTCGCATGGCGCTGATCACCCTTCGAGACGTCCACATCCAGTACGGTGCCCACCCGACGCTCGACGGGGTTGACCTCACGCTCGAGCGCGGCGAGCGAATCGGGCTGCTGGGCCGCAACGGCGCCGGAAAGACCACCCTGCTCCGCATCCTCTCGGGCGACCTCGCGCCAGAGGCCGGCTCGGTCGAGCGACTCGACGGGCTCCGGCTCTCACGCCTGATCCAGGAGATCCCGGACCGTGCCGGGGGGAGCGTCTGGGACTTCGTGGCACTCGACTTCGGCAATCGCGGCGTCGATGCCGCGAGGCTACGGCGCGGCGAAGCGCCCACCGGTGACGCCGACGCCGCGTGGCAGGTCGCGCCGCTTGTCGACACCGCCGTTGCCCGGCTCGGGCTCGACCCCGACGCCTCGTTCGACACGCTCTCGGGTGGGCTCAAGCGGCGCGCCGCGCTGGCACGCGCCCTCGCCAGCGACCCCGACATCCTGCTCCTCGACGAGCCGACGAACCACCTCGACATCGCGGCGATCGAACAGCTCGAGGAACTCCTGCTCCGCGAGACGCAGCGCTGCATCCTCTTTGTGACCCACGACCGCGCCTTCTTGCAGCGCGTCGCAACGCGCATCGTCGAGCTCGACCGGGGCCGGCTTTCTTCGTGGCCCTGCGACTACCGGACATACGTCGAGCGCCGCGAGGCCCAGCTCGTCGCAGAGGCCGCAGAGGCCGCGCGGCTCGACAAGCGCATCGCCGCCGAGGAGGTCTGGGCCGGCCGCAACGTCGAGGCCCGACGCACCAAGTCGGTCGGACGGCTCCGCGAGCTCGACCGGCTCCGCAAGCAGCGCCAGGAGCGGCGCGCCCAGCCCGGCACCCTGCGCATGGCGATCCAGGAGGCGGAGCGCTCAGGGCGACTCGTCTGCGAGACGCGCGACCTCACCTACGCCTGGGGGGACCAGACCGTGGTCCGCGGCCTCTCGACCTTCATCATGCGCGGCGATCGGATCGGCATCATCGGTCCGAACGGCTGCGGCAAGACGACCCTCGTGCGGCTGCTGCTCGGCGAGCTCGCACCGATGTCGGGCGAGGTCCGCACCGGCGCGAACCTCGAGGTCGTCTACTTCGACCAGCAGCGCGAACTGCTCGACCCCGACCGCACCGTCGCAGAGACCGTCGCTGACGGCAGTGACCGCGTCACCGTCAACGGCCGGCAGCGACACGTCAACGGCTACCTTCAGGACTTCCTCTTCACGGCAGACAGGGCGCGGGTTCCCGTGCGCGTGCTCTCGGGCGGTGAGCGCGCCCGGCTGCTGCTCGCCCGGCTGTTCCTCAAGCCGTCGAACGTGCTCGTGCTCGACGAGCCGACCAACGACCTCGACACCGACACCCTCGACCTGCTCGAGGACCAGATCGCCGCCTACCCTGGCACGGTCCTCCTCGTCAGCCACGACCGTGCGTTCCTCAACGATGTCGTCACCAGCACACTCGCCTTCGAGGGCGATGGCGTCGTGGGCGACTACCCCGGCGGTTACGACGACTGGGTGCGGCAGCGACCGCGCCCCGCCGCGCGCCCCGAGGAGCGGCGCCGCGAGGCCGTCGAGCCCGTGCCGGCGCCCACGGTGGCGCGCAAGCTGAGCTTCAAGGAGCGGCGGGAACTCGACGAGCTCCCGGCCCGCATCGAGCAGCTCGAGGCCGAGCAGGCATCGGTCTCCGCGAGGCTCTCGGAGCCGTCGACCTACGCCTCGCCGTCGGGGCTCGCCCGAGAGCTGACCGCCCGTCACGATGAGCTCGCCGGGCTTCTCGAGACAGCCTACCGACGCTGGTCGGAGCTCGAATCGAGGGCCTGAGCGAAACTCCCACACCCTTCGCGCATCGTTCTGGAGACCCCACACCATGGTTGACGATGCGCCGCTCCCCCCTGCTCCTCCTCCTCCTGTCTGCCGCCTGCGCTGCCGACGACACCACCCCGGCCGGCGACACAACCGACACCAGCCCGGGCTCCGGTGCTGACACCTCGGCCCCGGACACCGATGAGGACACCGCCACGGGGGCAGACGCCGCCGACGACACCGACGCCGCCGATGCGCAGGGGCCTGACGGCTCGGGTGAGGTGCAGAGCCGCTACTGGTCCCCCACACCGACGCCCGACCCGCTGCCGGGAGGCGTCTTCATCCAGCCCCGCTACGAGTGTGTCGAGCCCCTGCCGGGCGAGGAGCCCGGCACCGGGCCCGACGGCAAGGTCTGCACCTGGTCGGCGATCTCTGCCTGCACGGAGCCCGGCCGCGACTTCGCGGAGTACAGCCGCTGCGACGTCGTCCGCACCCAGCGCCCCTACTCCCCCTCCCCGGCGACGCTCGAGCCCGACCCCGAGGACCCGCGCCTGCAGGACACCGCCTTCATGGGGGAGCTGGGCTGGGTGACCGAG
>JBILLP010000198.1:0-6383 GCA_044376025.1 Bradymonadia bacterium | reverse complement strand
CGAACGGTCGCTCGGCTACGCAGAGGGCCATCGCCGCGCCCTTGAGCGCGGGCGGACCGAAGGGCGAAGCGAAGGACGCGTCGAAGGCCGCATCGAGGGGCGCAACGAAGGACGCAACGAAGGACGCATCGAGGGGCTCCGGGCCCTCCGGGCGCTCGCACTCGACCTACTCGGCTCCGACCGTGTCGCCGGACTCGACGCGATCAACGACCCCGACGAGCTTCGGGCCGAGATCCGGCGGCGCGTCGCGGGCGCCGATAACGCAGGCGGCCGCCGTTAGCGTGTGGGCGCCACGGTTCGACGGTGAGGCTGGGCGGTCGAGCTCGACATCCGGGATGCCTTCGGCTGTAGCGCGATCGAGAGGCGGGACGGCTCCCTCAGCGTCTCCGAGCCGTGCCCGCGGTTCTCGCACACTCCGGCCGCAGGGGCCGGCGACACCCTCGCCACCGGCATGGCGCTGGCGAGAGGCCCGGCACCCTACACCCCTGCGAGGGTCCCGCCAGCATCGCCCCGGTGACTTGTCGCGCGAACCCGGATAGAGGTCGCCGTCATGGCCACTGCGCGCTCATCCTCTCTTCTTCGCCTGCTCCGCGGCTCCGCGGTCGCGGCCTTGGCGGCGCTCCTCCTGCTGGGCCCGGCCCCGTCGGGGGCCACGGTGCTGCTGACGGCGTCACTCGATGACCTCGCCCGCGTGTCGAGCGCCGTGGTCCGTGGGCAGGTGCTCGAGGTGACGCCGGTTCGCATCGGCGGGCGGATCGAGACCCGCGTCACCATGGCCGTTGACCGCGTCTACCGCGGCACCGCCGACGAGACGGTCGAGCTTGTCGTCGAGGGTGGTCGGCTCGGGAACCTCGTGTCGCGGGTCGCCGGCGCGGCCGCCTTCTCGGTCGGCGACCAGGTCGTCGTCTTCTGCGAGCGACGGAGCGACGGCCAGTTGACACCCACCGGCATGTCGCTCGGCGTGTTCAGGCTCGTGACCGGGACCGACGGCGTCGAACGCGCCGTCAGGCAGCTCGACGGCCTGTCGTTTGTCTCGCTCGACGACGCGGGGCGCGTTGTCCCCGCCCACTCGAACCCGCAGCCCGAGCTTTCGGGCCCGGCCTTCGAGTCGTGGCTCGAGGGGCTATCGCCATGATGCGCAGACTCGCCCTGCTCGCCGCGCTGCTCGCGAGCCTGCCGTCGGCCGCCGCCGCCTACCTGCAGACCCAGACCTGCTACACCTTCGACATGCTCTACCCGTGCGACGCCGCGAGGCCGCACTGCGAGGGTGACGTCGCCGTGCGTCCCACGCAGGGCCGCACCGCCGCAGACCTCGCCGAGTGCGACAGCCTGCGCGGGGAGCCCCCCTGCGCAGAGGCTCCGTCGCACTGCGAGGGCAACTCCGTCGTCGCCTACGGCTCGGGCAGCTATCCCGGGGCTGACGATACCTGCCGCTGGTTCGACACCGCCTGCTCCAGCGAAGACCGCGCTGACGGGTGCTGCGAGGCCTCGACGCTCGAGTGCACCTACGCCCGGGTCGAGACTCCCTGCGGCGCGGGCTCTGTCTGCCGCCGTGGCGCCTGCGTGACTGCGGAGCCATGCACCGAGGGCGCGCCCTGCACCGTCGATGCCGCCGACGCCTACTGCAAGGAGGGCAACACCGGGGTGGTCGTGTCCGACGGCGGAACCTGCGTCGGCGGAGTCTGTGTTCCAAGCGAGACGACCAACCCCTGCGACGCGGGACTTGTCTGCCGGCGCGGGAGCTGTGTCGCCCCTGGCTGCGGTCGCCCGACCGACGACAATGTCTGCTGCCCGGTCGAGTCGGCCATCTGCTCCTACGACTGGGAGCGTGACGACTGCGGCGCCCGCGGGCTCGCCTGCGTCGATGGCGCCTGCGGGCCTCCGGTCGGCTGTGCCACCGCCGACGTCTGTGTCGACCCTCCGCCGGCCTGGTGCGACGAGAACACCCGCGTCTTTTACGACGCGAGCGGCGCCTGCAGCGATCGCAACTGCACCTATGCCGAACGCCGCGCGGAGTGCCCAGCCGGCTCGATCTGCCGCGATGGCGCCTGCACGGCGGCGGGCTTCCCCGCCAACCTGACCCGGTGCGCCGACGACGAGGAGCCTGTCGGCGTGCGCTGGCCCACTGCCTGTGTCGGGTTCCACTTCAACCCGCGTCCCCTCGAGGCGCGGTCGCCCATGGGCTCGTGCAACGGCGAGGTGTTCGAGATCCCCGACGACGGCAGGCGCGCGGAGCGCGGGTGGCGGCGCTGCGGAGGCGACACGGTCTCGTTCGACTGCGCCCAGTGCGGAACCGGCCAGGTCTGCGTCCCCGACGCCTGCGCCGACCCGGTCGACTGCAGCACCGACGTCTGCAGCCGTACCCGCCCTCGCACGACCTGTGACGGCGACGTCCAGGTCACGCTCACGCCGACCGGCGTCTGCTCCGACCGCCGCTGCGAGGTCGACGAGTCACGCGTCGACTGCGCCGCCGCCGGGCGCTGGTGCCTGCTTGGTGCCTGCGTGGTCCCGACGCTCACCGAGCCGACCGACGTCGTCGAGCGCGAGATCGTCGAGGGCTTCGACGCCTGGAACGCCGTGGACTCCTCGGGCTTTGAGGCCACGCTGCTCGGCCGCACCGACGAGACCGAGATCGGCGCAGCCGTCGATGCGGAGGGCAACCTTCTCAACGGCGTCAACCTCATCATCGTGCAGACCGAGGTCTGGAACCACTCCTCGATCGCCCTTGGCGTCACCACCCCCGTCTTTCGCGCCGACAACGGGCAGATCGTCGACGCCGACATGGAGATCAACGCCGCGAGCGGCCTGCGCGACGAGGTGCGAAGGCTGTGGGCCGCCGATGCCACGCCGGGCGGCACCTACATCGACCTGCAGAATGTGGTCACCCATGAGGCGGGACACTTCCTCGGGCTCGACCATCCGCCCTGCTTCATCGACGCCTCGAACCCGCCAGCCTGCGTCGAGGCGACGATGTACGCCAGCAGCGGCCCGGGGGACACCGTCAAGCGGGACCTCGCGGCCGACGACATCGAGGCCGTCTCGACGCTCTACCCGGCGGCAGCGGCCGCACCGTCATGCGAGCCCGCCAACCGCGGATTCTACCACGCGGCCACGCGCAGCACCGAGCCGCCGACGCCTGGCGGCGCCGCATGCAGCGATCCCGACTACTTCTGCGGGGGTGAACCCGAGCCTCAGCCTCACGACCGCGACGATGACGGCTGCTCCGCCGTCGGCACAGGCGGCGTACACCTCACGGCGTGGCTGCCACTCTTGGCGCTGCTGCGTCGCCGCCGCAGGGTCCCATGACGCGTGCGGCCTGGCTGCTCTGCCTGCTGCTGACGCCGTCAACCGCCGCGGCGTCAGGCCCGCGCCTGCTTCTGCTCGGACACCAGCAGGTCGAGCGGCTCGAGGTCAGGCCCGGCTGGAGCGTGTCGCTCGGCAGCGACGGGACGCTCGCCGTCTGGCACGGGCCGTTCGAGCACCTCGTCGCCTGGCGCAGCGTGGGCGAGGGTGCCGGTATCGTGCTCCTCGACACCGAGGTCGTCGTCACCGGCCAGGGGCGGCGGACACGCTACGCCCTCCCCCGGCTCGAACCCATCGACTCCGCGCCGATCCGAGGCAGCGTGACCTGTCGCGGCGCCAACACAAGCTGGAGCTGGAGCGGGACCGAGGTCACGCTCTCGAGCGCCCGAGGCGACCTGGCACTCCCGGTTGAGGCGCTGCCGGCCGACGACGCGATCTGCGCCGCGACCCCCTCTCGCGTGGCGCTCGTCTGGTCCGACGACACCGCGGTCAGGTCGCTGCTTGCCGGCGACGGGATCGAGGCCCGGTCAGCGCCGCTCCCCCAGGCGACCGTCGCCTGGATCGGGCTGTCGGAATCAGCGCTCTGGGCACGGGTCGAGGTCGACGACGAAGAGCAGGGCCGCCTGCTGCCCCTCGTCGGCACCCCTGACACACGCGTCGCGCACGGACACCCGTGGCGCTCGTGCGACACCTACCTCGACGATGGCCTCCCTGCTCCCTGCCAGCCGCTCCCGCCCGACGTTGCCCCGCGGGTGCTGCGTCCGACCCCGCTTGTCCCAGACCGCGCGACGTGGAGCGATGATGGCCTGCTTCTCGAGGGCCCCTTCGGTATCGCGACGCTGTCCTGGTTCGGCGCGGTGCCGTCGGTGGCGCTCCGGCCGCGCGGCGCAGCCGACGAGCCGGTCACCGCGCTCCGGCTCGACCGCCGCACCGTCTCCCTCGACCGGGTCGACATGGCCTCGTGCTCCACGGCCGCCTGGGCGCTGCGCGAACACCGCGCGGCCGGCTCGACCCCGCGCACCTGGTTCGGGCCCGTCTGCGGACCCCGGGGGTCGTTGATCACGTCGACACTCGACGGGCAGCCGGTCGTCGTGCTCGGGCATCGAGCGGCCGGGCGCTGGATGGCCTGGGACCAGACCGGGACGCTAGCGCTCGACGGGAGCCTGCCCGACAGCCCCGGCGAGCTCGAATGGCTCCGCTTCGACGCCGATCGCGTCGAGGTGGGCTTTGCCCCGGGGGGCGCCGCCTTCGGGCGTCCGCGCGCGGGCACATCGTGGACCCCCCTTCCTGCGGCCATCGACGGCGCGGCGCGGCGTGTGTCCGTGGCTGGCGACGTGATCGAGATCGCCGCGACAGGCGGGGCACCCGCGCTCCGGCTCATGCTGCTTCGCGAGGGCGTCGTCGCATGGGACGCAGGGTCCTGGTTCGCCTCTGACGCCCTGCTCGGCCGCGTCGGCTGGCAGGCTGGCGACGGCCACGTGGTCATGCCCCGCGACCGCGACGGGCTCGGGGACTACGACCCCTCGGTCGTGGCCCGGGCGCTCTCAGGCGACTGAAGCAGCCGCCCGTTTCGCGAGCCTGACGAAGGCCTCGACATCGAGCTCCTCAGGACGCGCGGTCTCCGCGATCCCCTCTGCGCGCAGCCACGGGACGATGTCGGGGTGCACGGCGCGCAGCGACGCTCGCAGCATCTTGCGCCGCTGCGCGAAGGCCGCACGACCGAGCCGGCGGTACCAGCCGAGCGCCTCGCCCTCGACGAGCGGAGCCGGCCGGCGATCGAGGACCACCACGGCGCTCTCGACCTTGGGCGGTGGCACGAAGGCGCCGGGAGCCACGATGAACCCAAGCGTCGCCCGGTAGTGAATCGCCACGCCGAGCCCGAGCAGCGAGAAGTCGGCGGAGGCGCCCGTGCAGACGATCCGCTCGGCGACCTCGCGCTGGAACATCAGGACCATCCGCGACGGGCGCGCTTCGCACTCCGCGACCCTGAACATGATCTCGTTGCCGACATTGTACGGGAGGTTCCCGACCACCACGGCCGGCATGGCGCGGAGCAGGTCGGGCACAAGGTCGGTCGTGGCGTCTCCCTCGAACACCGCAATCCGCGGCTCCGCGGCGAAGACCGCGCGCAAGAAGGCTGCGGCGTCACGGTCGAGCTCGACCGCCCTGACCCGCTTCTGGGCCGCCAGCAGCCGGGTCGTCAGCGTCCCCGGCCCGGGGCCGACCTCGATGACCTCGACGTCAGGCCCGGCGAGCTGGACCATGCGGTCGAGCAGCGACACCTGCGTGAGGAAGTGCTGACCGAAGCGCTTCTTGTTCGGCAGGGCGTAGGCCCTGACAAGCTCTGCAGGCGTCACGAATTGAGCCGTTGAAAGACCTCTGCGAGCGCCTGTGCGACCCGGGTGCGGACCTCGGGAGGCGTCGAGACCGGCAACAGCGAAGCGAGCCGCTCGAGCGCCTGCAATGCCTCTGCCCACATTTCATGCCGGGAGCAGAGCTGGGCGAAGCGCTCGAGCACGCCAGGGTCCTCCGACGCGGCGGCGAACGCGACGCCCGACAGCACCGCCGCCGGCACCAGGCCCCGCTCGCTGGCGGAGATCAGCGCGTCGAGCGTCAGGCGCAGCACCGCGGGGTCGTCGGGCTGCTCCGCCACGAGCTCCGCGGCGCGAACGGCGTGATGGGCGGCGGTGTTCCAGGCACCCGACTCCCCCTTGGCCCGTGCGACCGCGAGGTGCATCGCCGCGCGATCCTGCGGCCCGGCCTTCGCCCGCTCCGCCCACGAGAGAGCCGACTCCGCCGCGGCGACGCGCTCTGCCGGCACCCTGCCCGAGCGCTCCTTCAACAGGGCGACCTCGCTGCAGAGCCTGAAGGCATCGGCCGGATGCGGCACCGACTCCGCCCGGCGCTCGAGCCAGGCCACGGCATGGTCGACAAAGGGATCGTGCCGGCTGAGCCGGCGCATCGCCAGGTCGACGGCTCCGAGCAGCGCCGGGTCGTCAGGCACCCGGGGCAGCAGCCCGCTGAGTTCCTCGAAGGCCAGCCCCGGCTGCTCCAGCACCGACGCCCGCAGCGTGGCGACG
>JBILLP010000197.1:0-6435 GCA_044376025.1 Bradymonadia bacterium | reverse complement strand
GGCGAGGTGTAGACCGAGATGCCCGACACCCGGTCGTAGTGCTCGGCAGAGTGGATGGCCCGCTTGCCACCGCCTCCCGGGGCGTCGACGACGAACGTCGGCGTGTTGAATCCCGCCGCGTTGCCGCGTACGTGCTTCTCGAGCCACATGCCGGTCGCGAGCGACGTACGCAGGTCCTCGACCATGGGCACGAGGTCGTGCATGTAGACGTAGTATGGATGCACGTTGATGTAGCCGAGCCGTTTGACGAGCTGGGTCATCGACTCGATGGTGTCGTTGACGCCTGCCTGCAGTACCGTCTGGTTGCGAACATGGATGCCGCGGTCGACCAGCCGGTCGAGCGCTCGCTTGGAGTGAGAGGTGACCTCGTTCGCGCAGTTGAAGTGTGTGTGCAGGACGACGTCCTTGCCCATGTGCCGACCACGCTCGACGACCTCGGTGAGTGCATCGACCCACTCGTCGTCGGTGATCAGCTTCTGGGGCAGGATGGCGGGGCCCTTGGTGGCGTACCGCATGCGCCGCACGTTCGGCATCTCAAGGAGCGTGTGGCCGATCTCGCGGATCCACTCCGGCCGGAGGTTGTAGGCGTCACCGCCGGAGATGACGATGTCCTCGAGCTCCGGGCGGGACGCGATGTAGGCGAACGCGGCCTTCCAGCGCGCCTGGTTGGGCCGGAGCGCGACCTTCTCGACCTGGTCGGTGTCGAGCCCGATGGCGTAGCTGCGCGTGCAGAAGCGGCAGTAGACCGGGCAGGTATCGAGCGGCAGGAAGAGCGCCTTGTCGGCATAGCGATGGGTGAGCCCGGGCGTCGGTGCGTCAGCCTGCTCGTGGAGCGAGTCGAGCCCAAGCTCGGGATGATCGGGCCGGAGCGTCGACGCCACGGCGATGAACTGCCGCCGCAGCGGGTCGTCGACGGGGTCGGCCCAGTTGATCAGGCTGATGACGTAGGGCGAGACGCGCACGCTCATCGGGGCGCGGCGCAGGCCCTCCTCGACGTCGTTCAAGAAGGCCTCGGACACGACCCCACCGAGGACCTCGTGCAGGCGCTTGAGGCTCGTGATGGAGTTGCGAGACTGCCACTTGTGGTCGAGGAAGGTGTCTTCGTCGACGTCGGCGAACCCGGGGATGGCGCGCCACCAGTCGCCCTCGAGCAGGGTCCGGTGGGCGGTCGCCGAGGCGGGGGCTGCCGGCTTGCGCGGAGAGGGAGCCTCGACGTCAGAGAAGTCTACCCGTGGAAACGAAGTGTACATGGGAGCAACCGCGAACGTGGGAGGCGGGACACCTCCCGAGGAGAGGGGCGCGGTGTATTCCGCCCCCGGGGTGGGCGCAACCCCGGGGGGCCGTCACACGCCGGCGACGCCGGATGCCCGCGACAGCGTCCTAGCCAGCGACCGCGACTCGATGATGTTGTCCTCAATCGAGCAGTAGGTCCACCCGCCATACCTGCCGACCGAGTAGATTCCACGGGCCGCCAGCACCGCGCGTGCCTTCGACACCGTGTCGATGCTCTCGCGCGTGATGTGGACATAGGCCGGGTCGAGCGTGATCGTATGCTCCGACACGAGCCGCTGTGTGGTCACGATGCCAACCATCGAGAGGTCCTCGAGCACGCGCGCCCTGGCGGCGGCGACGTCGACCGGGGCATCGGCCGCCAGCCCGATCTCGACGTAGAGGCTCATGCGGTCGGTCTCGAAGATGTTGTCGTAGAACCCGACGCGGTAGAACGAGACCTCGCGCTCCGGAAAATACACCCAATGCACGCCCTGCCAGCCCTTGGCATCGAAGCCGAGGTTGAAGATCAGCACCTTGTTCCACGAGAGCGGCGCCTCGACCGGGACAGCGGTCATCTGCGCGAGGCGGTCGAACGGCGCTGACGACACCAGGTACTCGAACTCGATCTCGCGAAGGTTCGTGCGTGCGACCTTGGCGCGCATGTCGATCGACACAACGCGTTCGCCGTACGAGATCCGGGTGGGGTCGAGGTCGTGGAGAAGCGCCCGCACATACTGGATGGCACCGCCCCTGGGGTAGGTGAAGCGGTCGTTGTAGGAGCGGTTGTCGGCCTGCCTGAAGTTCCGGATGATGTCCCGGGTTTCTGCATACGGGAAGAAGCGCCCCATGGCGTCGACATCGAGCGTCTTGAGCGAGCAGGCGTAGAGCTTCTCGTTGTAGGGGATCAGGAAGCGCTCCGCGATGCCCCTGCCGAACTTGCGGTAGAGCATCTCCTCGAAGTGGGCCGGCCGGCTGCCCGGGGCAATGCCCTCATCCTTGAAGTACAGGTCGTGCAGGCACTCGATGAAGTCAGCCTGGGGGAGCTGGTGGATGTTCTTCTGGAAGGGGAAATCGACCCGCCCACCCTTGAAGACGATCTGGCTCGACTTCTGGATCGAGCGCACCTCGTCGGCCGGCATCCTGTCGAGCAGGTATCGCTCGATGTCCGGGTCCTTGAAGTGGAAGAAGTGCCCGGAGTAGTCCCAGACGAATCCGTCCTGCACGACGGTCTTGCAGTAGCCGCCGGGTTCGGAGTCGGCCTCGACGATGAGGTAGTCGCCGCCACGGGCGAAGTTGCAGAAGGACAGGCCGCTGACGCCAGCGCCAACGACGAGGTAGTGGGTTCGTACGCGTTCGCTCACACGATTCTCCATGTCTGGCCGTCAGGGCTTGCCCAGGACGCCCACCTCTGCGCTCAGGTCCTCGAGCAGAGGGAGCAGCCGGATCTCTGCCGGGCAGGCCTCCTCGAAGACCGACGCCCACTCACCCGCATACCGGGCCTGGACGGCGCCGATGCGCTGGATGTCGCCGCTCGAGAGCATCTCGGACCAGTCGTGACGGAACTCTCCGCAGGCCTGCTGCCCGAACCGGTCGACCGCAAGCGCAGCGGCATCCGTCCCCCGCCACTGCCGCACGAAGGCGATGACCTGGTCGGTGCTCGGCTCGCGCATCTCGTCGAGCAGGCGGTAGGCGGCGATCTCATTGAGCCCACCGAGCCGGAGCGACGCCTGGGCGCTCCGGTTCCGCAGCGAGGCATAGACGATGCCGCTGTCTCCCGAGGCCTGGAGCTGTGCGAGGTCGCCGCCCGTCGAGATGGCAAACCTGCCGTCGGCGCCCGACTCCTGGCTGACCTCGATGCTCCCCACGACGACGCGGACCCGTGCGCCCGCGACGCCGAAGGTCTCGCACTTGCGCTCGTACCGGGCCGGCACGCGCACCGACGTGTAGCCTGGCGGGACATTGGGCATCGCGGGCGAGACGCTGCCGTAGGGATCGTCGTCGACGGGATCGGGCGACCAGCCGTTCTGCGCGACCAGCGTCGCGTAGGGGCCACCGAAGGGCTCGGCGACCACGAAGGCCCCATCGGGTGAGACGGCGGTGATGCCCGGCACGCCGAAGCTCCGGAGCATGGCAGTCTGCACCGAGTGGTCGAAGGGAAGCGCGGAGGATTCTTCGCCGGAGCCCTCGTCGGCCTTGAACTGCCCCCGCGGCAGGACGGTGCCCTGGGGCCGCCTCGAGCGGATGCGGTTGCCGGGCGCTGCAGGCGGAGCGCCCGGAGCGGTGCTCGGCGCGACATTCGGGAGGGTCGAGGGGACCGACGGCGTTACGGTCGTGGGTGCAGGGGACCCCGGGCGTGGCGCAGGGCCTGACGGCCGCGTCACGACGGGCGTCTCGGGCTCCACCGGGCGCGGCGTGGCGGGCGCGACGAAGCCGGGATTCGGCGTCGGGACCACGTTCGGCGCTGCAGGCCGTACCGTCGGTGGGGGCGTTGCGGGCTGCGCCGGGACCGCGGGACGCGCGACCGGCTTGGTGGCAGGTTGTGCGGGCCGAGTCGGGGCTGCGGGAGGCGGGCTGGCGGGCCGCGCGGGCGTGGCGGGCCGCGCGGGCGTGGCGGGTCGAGCGGGCGTGGCGGGTCGAGCGGGCGCCGCAGGGGGCGGACTCGCCGGGGCGGCGGGGATCCACGGCGCGGCCGGAACCACGACCGTGGGCGGCGGGGTCGTCGGGAATGCCGGGCCGGCGCCACCTGACGGGGTCGGAGCACCGGCGCCGGGCGTGGCCGGCACGCTTGGTGTGCCGATCGGGCGCAGCTCGTCGTGGGCCGGCTCGACCTCGATGTCGACGCACCCGGAGACCAGGACCCTGCCGGCGATGCCCTCGGGGACAACCGAGGCGTCGAGCGCGAGCTGCCACTCGCCGCGGTCGAGGATCTCGTTGTGAAGGTACTGCTCGTAGGCCCGCTGCATGGAGCCGCCGCAGCCGCTGACGGCGAGGCAGAGCAGGGGGATCGAGAGGCTGCGGAGCGAGCGGTTCATGGAGCCTCCACAACGCAGCGGAACCCGACGTGGGCGGCTCGAGCGTTGGCGTCGAGCCGGGATCGGGAGGTGGTCCTCACGCTGCCGAAGAAATCCTGGGCGGAGCCTCCCCGGACGACGCGACGGCTGATCGCCGCGTCAGAGATCGGGTCGGTCGCTGGCAGGGTCGCGTAGGCGCCGCCCTCGTAGGTGTCGCGCACCCACTCTGCGACGTTGCCCAGCGTGTCGAACAGGCCGAAGGGGGAGCGCCCGGCGGCGAGCTCTCCGACGGTCGAGCCGCCCGGTGCCGCGTCACGACACTCCGCAAGGTGCGCGCTCATGCAGGACGCGTCGGTGGCAGCCCCCCAGGGGAGCAGGCGTCCGTCGACCCCGCGCGCGGCAAACTCCCATTGCGCCTCGGTGGGCAGCTCGCCGCCCGCCCACGAGCAGTAGGCCTCGGCGCCGTGCCAGTTGACGCAGTTCATCGGGGCGTCATCGCGGCCGGGGGCGTTGTAGTTGCAGGCCGGCGCGACCGCGTTCTCGCGTGCGGTCTCCACCGGCGTTCCGCGGACCTCGATCCCGGGGGCCTTGCAGGCACCGGCCGCGACGCAGCGGCGGTACATGCCGACCGTCACCTCGGTCGAGTAGGCAGAGAAGCCCCGCGAGAGGGTCACGCGTCGCGCGGGCGCCTCATCGGGGCGTGAGCCGGTGGTGGCCGAGCCCATGTCGAACTCCCCGGCCGGGACGCTGCAGAGCCGTGCGCCGTCTCGCGCGTTGGTGCGCTGGCAGTCCGCGGTGTCGACGCTGCGGCCGTCGGGGCCGGTGTAGGGGTCAAGGGCGACGTCGAAGCGTCGCAGCCCGCTGGTCAGCAGGTCGAGTGGCTGCGTGACGGTCCGGTAGCCGGGACGGGTCACGCGGAGCTGGCGGGACGTGGCGATGACCTCGATGGCCACCGGCTCGCGTGCCCGGGTCACCCCGACGGCCTGTCCGTCGATGTCGATGGTCGCGCCGGCGAGGTTGGCCCGGACCTCGATCCTGACCCGGGTGACGTCGAGCCGAACCGCCCGGATCGAGACGACCTCGCTGGCAGACAGCTCGACGGTTCGCTGGAGCGGCGCGTAGCCATCGGCGCGGAGCTCGACCTGGGCAGGTCCGACCGGGAGCCCGGTGAACTGCCCGGGTGCCTGGCCGACCCTGCGCCCGTTGACGAGCACCTCGACCGGCGAGGGCGTCACGTCGAGCACGTCGAGCCGGCCCTGGCCCGCGACGGAGGGGCCGTCGAGGCCGAGCACGAGCGGCGAGACCAGGAAGCGCCTGGCCAGTGCGTCGAGGCCGACACGAGCGGCCGCCCCGACCGAGGTGGCATCGGCGACGACCTCGTTGTCGGTGAAGACGAGGCTGTTGGTGCCCGGGTCCCAGACCTGGAGCGACACCAGGAACTGCGATCGGTCGAGTCGCTCGATCGCCAGCGCCAGCGCGAACCGCGCGTAGCTCCGCCTCGCCGCCTGGAGGTCGGCCTCGCGCTGCTGCGCGGGCGATACCCCGGCTGCTGCGCGGGAGTCGTCGAAGAGCTGCTCGGTCTCCTGGTCCCCGAGGAAGCGAAACCGACCCGTTGCGGTGACCCGGGCCTCGAAGATGCGCTTGCCGACGGCAAGCGCGCTCCGGGTTGCGTCGTCACCCTCGAACGGAAGCAGGATCAGCGAGGTCGGCGCGCCGTCAGGCCCCTCGCCCCTGGCGTCGGGCGCGGCGAGCCATCCGACGATCGCGAGGAGGGCCGCGACGGCCAGTACGAATCGACGTGCCTGAAACATCGGACTCTCCGGTGGGGGGAACAGGGGCGGATGTCTGAACGCAGCGACGCATCACCGCGCCGAATATTCACGTGGAGTCAGGCAGAGCCACCGGAGCCCATGACGAAGCCGCCGGGGGCAAGTCCAAGCTGCTTGAGCGCCTGCTCCCAGAGCTGCTCGGTGGGCGTCTCGAAGACGAACGCCGCATCGAGGTCGAGCGGCAGCCACGAACCCTCCTTCAGCTCGGTCTCAAGCTGCGAGGGCGCCCAGCCGGCGTAGCCCAGCAGCAGCTTGAAGGGCTCCTGCGTCTCGTGGGTCACGAACCGGGCGAGCACGTCGAGCGTCGCTGCCAGCCTGATGTC
>JBILLP010000196.1:0-6440 GCA_044376025.1 Bradymonadia bacterium | reverse complement strand
TCGGAACCGCGACCAGAGCCACACCAGGCGTCTTTCGACCCCGGGCCTGGCTGCTGCGCACAGCACCCGCCTCACTGAGCCCGGTCGCCTCGACCTCGATCTCGACGTCGTCGTCGATGAGTTCGTACTCATCGACAAAGGGGATCTCCGGCTCAGCAGAGAGGGGGGCGGGCACCGTCAGCAGGTGCTCGAAGTAGCGGCGGAGATCGAGCAACGCCTGTTGCGGCTCCTTCTGCGCGAGCAGGAGCTCGACGCGGTGCAGAGCCCGGGCGATCTCGGGAGTGAACTCGATCTCCATCGCCGCGCGGAGGTAGTCCCTCGACCGGCGGTAGTCCCGTCGGTCGGCCGAGCGCATGGCCTCAAGCAGCATGCCAGAGACTGTAGGAAGCAGGCGGGACAAGGTTCAGGGCCTCGCGAGACGTCGAGTTTCGAGCCGGACGCTAGTTGGACCGCTCCATGATTCCCTTGAAGACTGCAAGGGTTCTCTCCAGCGACTCTGCGCTGGTCGTCAGCTCGGCGAGGTGTGTCCCGCTGAGGGCCTCGCGGGCCTTCTGGAGCGCATCCTGGGCGCGACGCAGCGCGTCCTGGCCGAGGCTGCTGCCAGACAGCGTCTGCTGCACGTCGGGGAGCAGCTTCTCGATCTCGCGGATCGCCTTGCGGATCTGGTCGCGGCGCGAGTCAACCTCTTCTGACTTGCGCACCTGGACCATGTACTGCTGGTTCTCGCGGATCATCTTGCCGATCTCCTCCTCGGTCAGGCCGCTCGTCGCCGTGACCGTGATCGACTGGGCCTTGCCCGTCTCGAGGTCTCGCGCGCGGACCGACACGATGCCGTCGGCGGAGATGTCGAACGTGACCTCGATCTCCACCTCACCGGCTGGCGCCTTGCGCAGCCCGGTCAGCACGAACTCGCCGAGCAGCTCGTTCTCCTCGGCGCGTTCGGATTCTCCCTGGAGCACGAGGATCTTCACGGACGTCTGGTTGTCCCGGACCGTCGTGAAGATGTGCGACTGGCTGGTCGGCACCGTGCTGTTCTTCTCGATGATCACCTCGAAGCCGCCGCCGTAGACCATGATGCCCAGCGAGTGCGGGGTCACGTCGAGCAGCAGCACGTTGGTGTCCTCCTCGACAAGCGCCTGTGCCTGGATGCTGGCGCCAATCGCCACGACCTCGTCGGGGTGGACCCCACGCTTCGGCTCCCGCTTGAAGAACTCCGCAACGGCCCGCTGGACCGACGGCATGCGGGTCATGCCGCCGACGAGGATGACCTCGTCGATGTCAGCGATCGTCATGCTCGCCTCATCGAGGGTCGCCCTGCAGATCTTGAGCGTCCGCTGGACCAGGTCGGCAACCAGCTCCTCGAGCTTGTCCCGGGTCAGCCGCTTCTGGAGGTGCAGCGTCTCACCGTTCTCGCGCGTGAAGATGAAGGGCAGCGAGATCTCGGTCTCCGTGAGGGACGACAGCTCGATCTTGGCCTTCTCCGCGGCATCCTTGAGGCGCTGCAGCGCCATGTCGTCGCGTCGAAGGTCGACCTGGTGCTCCGAGGCGAACTCCAGCGTGAGCCACTCGATGACGCGCGCGTCGAAGTCCTCGCCGCCCAGGAAGGTGTCGCCGCCCGTAGCGAGGACGTCGAAGACGCCGTCGCTGATCTCGAGCGTCGAGATATCGAACGTGCCGCCGCCAAGGTCGTAGATGGCGACGGTCTGGTCGAGGTCCTTGCCGTATCCGTAGGCAAGGGCAGCGGCGGTCGGCTCGTTGATGATGCGCAGGACCTCGAGGCCGGCAATCTTGCCCGCGTCCTTCGTCGCCTGCCGCTGGTTGTCGTTGAAGTAGGCGGGAACGGTGATCACCGCCTGGGTCACCTCTTCGCCAAGGTACTCCTCGGCGATGAGCTTCATCTCCTGGAGGATCATCGAGGAGACTTCAGGCACCGAGTAGACCTTGTCGCGAAGCTTGACGCGGACGTCCTCGTGCGGCCCCTGCACGATCTGGTAGGGGCAGGTCTCGATGGCGTGAACCACGGCCGGCGACGACCACTTGCGTCCGATGAGCCGCTTGGCGGCATACACGGTGTGCCGCGCGTTGGTGATCGCCTGCCTCTTGGCCATCTGACCGACGAGCCGGCGTCCGCTCTCGCTGACGGCCACGACGCTCGGCGTCGTCTTGTAGCCCGCCTTGTTCGGAATCACCTTTGAGGAGCCATCGAGCATGACTGCGACGCACGAGTTCGTGGTTCCGAGGTCAATACCTACGACTTTGGACATGGAAACTCTCCCTTCATCTCAGGTTGCTGCCTTTGCTTCTTCGCCCTCGCTCAACGTCTCTCACCAAGCCGCTCAACGCCTCGCTGGGCGCCGAGATGCGACGGGTCGAGGTCAAGCACCCTCTGGTACCTCGCTGCGGCCCGGCTCACGTCACCCTCAAGGCTCGCGAGCTCCCCCTCAAGGTACATCACCAGCTTCTCATCGGCGCCCCTGCCGGTGAGCAGCTCAAGCTCGTCCCGGACCCGCGGGAGGTCCTTCCCCCAGCGGAGCAGGCACTCCACCATGCGCGCCCTCACCTCGAGGCCTGCTCCAAGCTGCAGCGCGCGCTCGTAGGCGTCGACCGCCTCCGGCCAGTCCTCGCTTGCCTCGGCCCGGCGGGCCCGGACCAGCAGCATCTCCCAGGCCTTCCGGGACTCCGGCTGCTCGGCGGCCTTGGTCGGCGCCGGCTTCGGCACCTTCCCTTCCGTGCGCTTCTGCTCCTCGAGCTGCCACTCCCCGATGTAGCCCCGGCGCAACAGCTCGTCATATCCGGCACGCTTCCGCGGCGAAGAGAGCACCGTGTAGGCGCGGTTCAGCCACTTGAAGACATCCTCGATCAGCGTGCCGAAGTCCCCCGTGTCTTTTCGGAACCAGCGATCGGGGTGAAAGGCCTTCGACAACGCGAAGTAGGCGAGCTTGATCTCCTTGCGCGAAGCGCGCGGGTTAACCTGGAAGAGATCGTAGTAGGACACCCGCCGAAGGTGGTGGTGGTAGTAGAGCACCACCTGCTTCTGGTTGACCGAGAGCACCGGGCCGGTCGCGAGATCGGCCGGATCGAACATGAAGTTCTCAAAGCGTGTCGGCCAGTTCGCCGGGATGAGCCGAGCGGAGATGCTCGACGGCTCCTTGAAGTCATCGTCTCCCGACTCCTCGTCCTCCCCGGGAGCGACCGGCGGAGCCACCTTCGGCGGCGTTGTCGTGGCCGGGCGCCTCGACGCCGCGGCATCGACCGCCGGTGATCGCGGCGTCGAGTCCCTGGCCGGTGCGGCCGGCGCCGGCGTGGGCCTCCGTGCCGCCTCTGCCTGACGCGGCGATGCATCCCTGGGTGGGGAGCCTGCAGGCGTCGGAGCCGAAACCACCCGCATCGTGTTGTTCGAACTCCGCACCTGCTGGTTCGTGGGCAGCGTGATCAGCCCTGCCGACTGGAGCCTCAGCAGCGCCGCGGCCACGTCCGCGTCGCCTTGGCCCGTCAGCTGCCCGAGCGCGTGGACGTTGGTCCTTCCGTCGATGCGCGACAGCAGGAACCAGTCCTGGGGAGTGATATTGATCCCCGAGAAATCCTTCACGTCTCGCCGCTCTGGAACCACCGTGGCCGAGCCGACTTTCTGGAGTGGGCCGTTCGACGAACTCACGTGTCTCCCGTTTGCTGGCCTGAATGCAGGCTTCGGATCCGACGTAGCGCGCTTCGACGCGTGTGCGCAAGCATTCCGGACTCTGGTGACACAGTGTCAGGTAGACGAAAGTACACCCGCCAGCATTCCGAAGGCAGTGTCCACATCGCCCGCACTCGCGATGAGCGGAGGCACGAAGCGCAACGTCGTGCCTCCGGCGATGTTGCACAGCAGCCCGGCATCCCTCAGCGACGACATCGCCGCGAGCGCTTCGTCGGGCGTACCGTGCAGCTCGATGCCGTTCATCAGGCCCAGGCCCCGAACCTCCTTGACCCTGCCGCAACGTGAACGAAGGGCCTCAGCGCTCTGCCTGAAGTAGTCGCCGACCTCCCGGGCCGAAGCCATGAGGTGCTCCCCGTCGAGCACCTCGAGCACCGCAAGCGCTGCAGCCGCCGCGAGCGGGTTCCCCCCGAAGGTCGTCGCGTGGCTGCCCTTGCCGAACCCGGCCGCGACCTCCTCGGTGGCGAGCATGGCCCCAACTGGCACTCCACCCGCCAGCCCCTTCGCAAGCGTGGCGATGTCGGGCCGGATTCCGAACTGTTCGTGGGCCAGGAAGGTCCCCGTTCGCCCGACGCCCGTCTGGATCTCATCGACCACCAGCAGCACGCCCGACTCGTCGCAGAGCTGCCGAAGCCCCTGCAAGAAGGACACCGTCCCCGGACGCACCCCGCCCTCACCCTGCACCACCTCGACCATCACCGCAGCCGTATGCGGCCCGAGGCGCGCCCGGACATCCTCGAGGTCGTTGTACTTGGCGTACACGAAGCCGGGGACCATCGGCTCGAAGCCATGATGGTACTTCGGCTGCGCGGTCGCGCTGAGCGCGCCGTACGTGCGGCCATGGAACGACCCCTCGAAGGTGATGACCTCGAACCTCGGCGTGCCCCGCACCACCCGCTGGAACCGACGCGCCAGCTTGATCGCTGCCTCGATGGCCTCCGCGCCTGAGTTGCACAAGAAGACGCGGTCCGCGAACGTGCGGCGTACGAGCTCGGCCTGCAGCCGAATCTGGGGCTCGGTGAAGAACACATTCGAGACGTGCAGCACCTTCTCCGCCTGCGCCTGGATCGCTGCAACCACCTTCGGGTGGCTGTGCCCGAGCGACGCCACGGCGATACCGCCCAAGAAGTCGAGGTAGCGACGACCGTCACCGTCCCACAGCCACATCCCCGAGCCGCGCTCCATGATCACGGGCTGCGGGCTGTAGGACAGGCTCATCGTCCGGTTGCCCGCCGCGATCAGCTCACTCTTGCTCCAACTCGTCATCGCTTCGCTCCGTCGACGGTGGCCCGGAGGCACGGCGCTCCTGCCGGCGAGCCCTCGGGTGTGCGCTATCGTAGACCTGAAGCAGTCGATCAAGAGTTACGTGCGTATACCGCTCCGTTGTCCGGAGGCTGGCGTGGCCGAGCAGCTCCTGGATCGAGCGAAGATCGGCACCGCCCTCGAGCAGGTGCGTCGCGAAGCTGTGCCGCAGCCCGTGGGGAGAGACACGACCCACGGTCGAGACCCGGTCCTGTGCGGCCGCCAGGACCGTCCGGACGCGGCGATCCGAGATGCGGGCTCCCCGGGAGTTCAGGAACAGTGCGGCGGTCGCGACCTCGGGCCGAAGGAGCTCGTGACGACGTCTCAGGTAGGCCGACAGCGCCTCCGACGCGCGGCTCCCGATCGGGACCTCCCGCTCCTTTCGTCCCTTGCCCACCACCCGGATCCAGCCCGATGCAAGTGAGACCGCGCCGAGGTCGAGGCTCACGAGCTCGCCGACGCGGAGTCCACATCCGTAGAGGACCTCCCACATCGCGCGGTCCCGGCTCGCCTCGGCACCCTCGCTCGCGCTCGACGACTCCACCACCCTGCACGCCTCCTCCTGCGTCAGGAAGTTCGCGAGCGGGCGCTTGCGTCGAGGCGTCTGGACCAGCGAAGGGGCCGACTCCCGGACCACCCCCCGCTTCAGCAAGAAGCGGTAGAAGCTGCGGAGCGCAGAGAGCGCCCTCGCCTGCGAAGTCCTTGAGAGCTCGCGCTGGCGTTCGGCGAGGTAGGCTCGGACCGCCGCCACGTCGACATCGCCACAGGCTGCCTCGCGGTCGAGGCGGCGCTCCAGCGCAACAAAGAACGCGCCTATGTCTCTTTCATATGCGACAAGTGTATGTTCGCTAACATGTTTCTCGACACGAATGGAGTCAAGGAAGGCGCGAAGCAGCCTCTGCCACTCCCCGCCCTCCCCGATCGGCTGTCGCCCACCATCAGGCGGCGCTGCGAGCTGCCCTGCCCCCGGCGCTGTTGCTGCGCGACGCACTACCCGACCCCTCCGGTGACCGGCGCAAGTGCCTGCCCAGGCAGGTCGGCCAGGCCCTCCACGTGGTGCTTGGTGAAGCCCGCAAGCCCGATCCCCTGTGCACGCAGCGCCGCAAGCCAGCTCGACAGGGCCCCGATGGCGCGGTCTGACACAGCCTGCCGGCGCCCCGCCTTGCCGACCCTCCTGACGTCAACCTCGACCCCCGGCATCATGCCGAAGTGGATGTTGGTGGGCTGAAAGCGTGACGTGTCCGGCTCAAGCTCGCCGCAGACGTGGCGGCGCATTGCGCCGAGCGCGGTCTCCGCCGGCGGCAGCGGGATCGTCAAACCCCGCAGCTCAGCGACCAGCAAGAGCGCCGTCAGCAGCCCGCTCGCCTGCGACTCCACGTAGCCCTCGACGCCCGTGATCTGGCCCGCCAGCCGAAGGTGAGGCGCCTGTCGGAGCCGCAAGTGG
>JBILLP010000195.1:0-6446 GCA_044376025.1 Bradymonadia bacterium | reverse complement strand
CGCGCCCGAGGCCCATCGCCGCAAGCATGCGCGTCAGGAGCTGCCCCGCTGGACCCACGAAGGGCATGTTCTGGGCGTCCTCCTCGGCGCCGGGCGCCTCGCCGATGAGCATCAGCCTTGCAGAGGGGTTTCCGACGCCGAACACCAGGCTCCTGCGCGTCTGGCAGAGCCCGCAGCGGCGACAGTCGCCGAGCGCGGTACGGACCGCATCGAGCGACTCGCGGGTGCCGGGTGGCGTCGCCCCCACGATCGGCGCGGACGGCCTGCGGGCGAGCTCCGCCATCGCCACGCCCACCGAGGCCTCGTCGATGCTCCGCTCGGTTCGCGGTGTCACCGGGAAGGCCCCCGACGGCGGACTCGCGACCACCCCGGTCGCGACGGCGACCGGCGGCGCCTGGGGAGCCGCTGCCGGTCGGCCCGTCTCCACGCGCGGAGACGTTGCGACGGCAGGCTGTGGTGCGGCGCCCTCGCGGCGCGGGGTGATCGCTGGGCCGTCCTCAAGCGCGGCGACCGCACGCTCGGCAGCGCCGGGCTCCGCGACCGCGACGTACCGGCCCCGGAGCGACCGCTGGCGACGCAGCGACTCGGCGATCGACCCGGCGATGCGCCGTAGCTCCTCGACCTCGGCCGATTCGCTCATGTCAGGGACCCGAGGCCACGCGCCCACCGGACAATGCCGTCGGCGACCTCGCGCTTGGGTGCCGGCCCGATCACGAGCCGCGTGCCGGCGCGGTCGAGGCAGATGACCTCGTTGTCGGACGCGCCAAAGGCTCCACCCTGTGACACCGAGTTCGCAATGATGCCGTCAAGGCGCTTCGCGTGGAGCTTCTGGCGCGCGTAGCCCTCGACGTCGTCCGTCTCTGCGGCAAATCCCACCAGGCAGGCAGGCCGGATCGGGGCCGCCGACAGCGTCGAGATTACGTCCTCGGTGCGCTCCATCTCGAGCGTCCACCCGCCGGCCGCCTTCTTCACCTTGTGCTCCACCGAAGCCGTCGGCCGGTAGTCAGAGACCGCTGCCGCCATGAAGACGGCGTCAACCTGCCGTGCCATGACAGCCTCGAGCAGCTCTCGCGCGCTGCGAACCCGCTCGACAACCACCCCGACGGGTGGCGGGAGCTCCGTGGGCCCCGCCACCAGCGTGACATCGGCGCCGGCCGCGAACAGGGCCTCCGCGACCGCGTAGCCCATGCGCCCGGTCGAGGGATTCGAGAGGAAGCGGACCGGGTCGAAGTGCTCGCGGGTCGGGCCAGCGGTCACGAGCACCCGCGTGCCGCGCCACTCGTTCGCCGAAACCGCCCGTTCGGCATGCGCCAGGATGACCGGCGGGTCAGGCTGCCGCCCAGCACCGACCTCTCCGCAGGCGAGCTCGCCCTGGTCAGGCGCGATCACCGTGACCCCGGCGCGCCCGGAGAGCGCCGCGAGGTGGTCGCGCACGGCCTCGCTCTCTAGCATCGCGGTGTTCATGGCCGGGCAGAGCACCAGCGGCGCGCGGGTCGCGAGCAGCACCGTGGTCACAAGGTCGTCGACGAGGCCCATCCGGATGCGCGCGAGCAGGTTTGCGGTCGCCGGGGCCACCACCACGACCTCGGCCCAGCGGGCGAGCTCGATATGGCCGATCTCCTTCTCGTAGGCTGGGTCGAAGAGGCTCGTCCCGACGGCGTTTCCTGAGACGGCCTGCAGCGACAACGTCGAGACGAACTCACGGGCATGCGCCGTGACGACCACCCTGACCTCTGCCCCGACCTTGCGGAGCGCACGCACGAGCTCGGGCGCCTTGTAGGCGGCGATCCCGCCTCCGACCGCCAGCAGCACCCTTCGACCCCGGAGCCGACTCATGCGATCCTCCTCGTCTCGAGCCATCCGCGCAGCCCCGTCTCGCTGTTCGCCGACAGGTCGAGCTCCCCGTGCGACATCCACCGCAGCACGCCGGCCATCACGGCGCCCGTCATGCCCCAGATCAGGTCACCATGGTAGTCGAACGCGTGCATCTCAAAGCGCACGCCTCCACGCTCCATCACCTGCACATGGTGCAGGTCGTCGCGGAGCAGCGTCTCGACGTCCGCCTCGATCACCCGCGCAATCTCACCCGGCGACGCCACCACCTGCGGTGGCCGCTCGATCCAACCCACCACCGGCGTGACGATGTAGCCCCCTACGCTCCATGCGTCGTCGAGCACACCGACAACCTCGACCGAGCCCGGCTCGATGCCGACCTCCTCGTGCGTCTCTCGAAGCGCGGTCGCCACGAGCGAGGTGTCCTCCTCGTCGCGTCGCCCACCCGGGAACGAGATCTGCCCCTTGTGGCTCGAGACCGTGTCCGTGCGGACGGTCAGCAACGTCCGCACCGACGCGCCATCACGCCAGAACGGCAGCAGGATCGCGGCCCTGCGGAAACCGGGTGGCACGAGCTCGTCAGGGATCGGACGGGCGGGTCGCTCTCCGAGCGCCACGAGTCGTCCCCGAACCCACTCGACGAAGGATGTGTCGCGCTCCATGCGGCTCCTGACCATCGCTCCGGCTAGTCACGCTTGACGAGCCTGAACACCCGGTTCCCCTCGTCGGGAACAACCTTGAACACGCGCAGCACGAGCTTCCGCGTCGACTGGTTCGGCAGGAGGACCTTGACCGAGTCGTCCCCGATCAGGCCAAGGAAACGGCAGCGCCCGAGCGCCGGGTGCAGCAGCACGTCGTTCTTCTGCAGCGAGTCGACATCGACCTCGTCGTCCTGCTCGATCTGCTTCTGCAGGGTGTCGCTGAACGCCATCACCGCACCCCAGTCCGAGGCAGCCGGCGTGACCGGGGCTGCCGGCAGGGGAGCGGCCGCGGGTGCGCTCGCAGGCTGAGGTCGTGTGAACGCCGGCGCGGGACGTGCAGGTGCGGCTGCCAATGGCGGCGCCTGCACTGCCGGTGGCACCGACCGTGGCGCCACCGGGCGTGCAGCGACCACCTCTACTGGCGGGGCGACCGCCTCTCTGCCGCGCGGGCTCGATGCCGCCTCGTCGGCCTCGGTCACCATGACGTCCACCTCGACCACGCGCGCAGAGCCGAGCCACCCGCCGCGAAGGACCGGAACACCGGCCGCGTCGACCGCGACAACCGCTGTACCCCGAAACACCAGGCCCGCACCGGAGTTCGTCAGGGTCGCGTCCAGCGAGACCAGCTCGGCAACGCCCTCCGTCGACAGGCAGACACGCGGACTCCCGTCAGCCGACACGATCCCCAGCTCGACGTGCGAGATGCGCCCCATCGCGCGCACCCACGCCGACTCCACCCCATGCTCCGCAGCGAGCGTCACCACGGCATCCTCGAGCTGCATCCCCGGACGGGGCCGCAGCCGCCAGCTTCGACGGTTGCCTTCGTACATTTGCCTTCACACCGAGCGTTCCGCGATAACCGTCGTCTTTCGAGCCCCTGTCACTACCCGGCCCGAGACGAGCGTGTCAACGCAACACCCCCCTCCGCCGGGCTCCGGCGCCATGCGCCGCGTCGGCCTCGCGGCCGCGCTGCTTTCGGCCTCGACGCTCGCGAGCCGCATCCTCGGCCAGCTCCGCGAGATGGCGCTCGCGTGGCAGTTCGGAGCCTCTGCACAGACCGACGCCTACAACGCCGCATTCTGGCTTCCCGACCTGCTGAGCTACTTCCTGGCCGGCGGCGCGCTGAGCATCGCCTTCATGCCCGGCTTCTCGAAGGCGCTCCACGAGGGCCGCGAGGACGACGGCTGGAGGCTCTTCTCGAACATCGCCAACATCACCGCGGTCGTCCTGGTCGCCGCGATCGGGGTGGCCTGGCTCGCTGCGCCCTCGATCGTCTCCGTCATGTTCGCCGGCTTCTCGGCCGAACAGCTCGCCACCACGACCTCGCTCACGCGCATCATCCTACCCGGACCCATCTTCTTCTTCGTCGGCGGGCTGCTCACGGCAACCGAGAATGCTCGGGGACGCTTCCTCGCGGCGGCCCTCTCCCCGCTCGTCTACAACGTCTGCATCATCCTCGGGGGGCTGCTCCTTGGCCCCTCGTTCGGCGTTGCGGGCTTCTCCTGGGGCGTCCTACTCGGCTCCTGCCTCGGCCCCTTCCTGATCCCGCTGCTCTTTGCCCGGCGGAGCATCCGGTACTCGCTGGCCTTCTCACCTCGTGACCCGAGCGTCCGCGCCTACTACCTGACGGCACTTCCGTTGATGCTCGGGGTGTCGCTGCTGACCGTCGACGAGTGGCTCCTCCGCCACTTCGGGGCCGCGCTCGAGCCCGGCACGATCACCCACCTGAACAACGCCCGCAAGCTCATGCTCGTGCCGGGCGGACTGATCGGCCAGGCGGTCGCGCAGGCACTGCTGCCCTTCTTGACCCGCGACGTGGCGGCCGGCCGCGACGACCTGGCACACCAGAGCCTCGTCAAGGCGGTCCGCGGAACCGCCGTGCTCGCGACCATGGCAGCCGTCGCCCTTGTCGCGCTCGCTCAGCCTGCCGTCTCCCTTGTGTACCAGCACGGAGCCTTCGTTGCCGCCGACGCCGACATCACCGCGAGCTACCTTGTTGCCTTCGCCGCAGCACTCCCAAGCTGGTGTGCTGCGAGTGTCATCTCGCGCGGCTTCTATGCCCGGAGCGAGATGGCACTGCCCATGAAGCTCTCGACGCTGGTAACCCTCGCAAGCTACCCGGTCTACGCCTTGGCGGTGCACCTCGGGGGAGGCTCCGGCCTCGCCTGTGCCACCGCCGTCGGATACCTGCTCCATGCGATGACGCTGGGCGGCGCGTTCGACCGCCGGCACCAGGTCGGGGTGGTCAGGGCCTACGCGGTCGGGGTGGCTGAGGGCGCGGCGGCAGGCACGCTCGGCGCACTGCCGGCCTGGTGGCTGGTCACGCACTCCGCGGTCGCGTCACTGCCGAATGGACTCATGGGCAACCTCGTGCGGTGCCTTGTGGGCGGAGCCATCATCGCGGTCGTCTGCCTCGTCTGGTTGGGCTGGCGGCTACCAGAGGTCACGCAGCCGGTCCTGCGGCGGGTTCGGCGGCTTGCGCGCCGATGAGGCCGCGGCGTCAGGAGGCAAAAGCGCCAACGCCCACCGTGAGGTGGGCGCGACAGGCTGAATGACTCGCCCGGAGGCGGGTCGTTCGGCTGCTCAGAGGCTCTCCTTGAGCTTCGGAGCGGGCTTGAAGCCAACCGACTTGCTGGCCTTGATCTTGATCGTCTTGCCCGTGCGGGGATTGCGGCCCTCGCGCGCCTTGCGGGCCTTCACGGTGAAGGTGCCGAAGCCCGGGAACGAGAAGCGACCGCCCTTGATGGCCGCGCCGGCCGTCTCGAACACCGCCTCGATGAGCTCGCCGACCTGCTTCTTGGTGTAGTCGCTGCCGAGCTTGCCGTGGACCTGATCGATAAGTTCTGCCTTCGTCATCTCATCCTCCGACCGGAGTGTGTGGGCCCGATGCCCGCAGTTTGGTTGGCTGGCAGCAATTCCTGCCATTCAGAGCAAGGCGGGCTGTAGTCCCCCAAAAACCACCTTGTCAAGGAATTCGAACACGACGCGCCACCGCTTCACCGCATGAACGCTACGTTTGCCGCTCCTGAGAGCCTCGGCAGCCTCCACATCGGCATCCCCACCGGCGCTCACCGTGCCCGCCGGCGCACCGGACAGGGTCACGGGGCGCTCACCCGCACGGGTACTTGACCTCGTCGAGCCCGAGCAGCGCCCGGGTCTCCTCGATCGACATCACGTCACGACCGACCTCGCGGCCGATGGCGACCACGGCCGCGACGAGCTCAAACGAACCTGCCGCGAGCACCCCGCGGCTCAGGTAGATGTTGTCCTCGATCCCGACGCGGACATGCCCACCAAGCTCGAGCGCGACGCGGGCCATCGGCAGTTCGTGGCGCCCCACGCCGGCAACACTCCAGCACCAGTCGGCCGGAAGGCGCGAGACCAGGTACCTGAGGTGTGACGCCTCTGCAGCCATGGCACCGGGCACTCCAAGCACGAAGTCGACGTGTTGCCGGCCCTTGAGCACCCCCTCGGCGTGTAGCCGGATTGCCGTGTCGAGCATGCCGAGGTCGAACACCTCAAGCTCAGGCTTGACTCCGAACTGGCGGAGCCTCTCGGCGATTGCACGGATGGTCCCGTTCGAGTTGGCGAAGATGTCATCGCCGAAGTTGCACGTGCCGGTCGTGAGGGTCGCCATCTCAGGACAGAGGCAGAGCGCCTCGATGCGCTCCTCGAGGCCCATCCCGATCGCGCCACCCGTCGAGAACTGCACGATGATGTCGGTGCGCTCCCGGACCGCCGCGAAGTAGGCCCTGAAGGTCTCGAGGTCCTGGGTGGGCTGACCCGAGGGGAGCCTGCCATGAAGGTGCAGGATCGACGCTCCCTCATCGGCACAGCGTCTGGCCTCGTCAGCCACCTCGCTCGGCGTGATCGGGAGCGCCGGGAACTGCGCTCGTGTGACCTCGGCGCCGT
>JBILLP010000193.1:0-6458 GCA_044376025.1 Bradymonadia bacterium | reverse complement strand
CAGGGCTGCCGGCGTCGGAGCGGCGCCGCGACGACTCGGTCTGGTCGACCTTCGTGCGGGGCTGCGCAGAGCAGCACTGGGACGCCCGCGACCTTCTGCGGGCCGTCGCGTCGGGATCGGACCTCGGAGTCTCGGAAGGCCTGCGGGCCTCGTTCGAGGCTCGGCTGAAGGGGGTCACGTCGGGGCTCTCGTGCGAGGAGGTCGCAGCGCTTGCCGACGGCGGGATCGAGATCGTGTCCTCGACGCCGGTGGCGGCGGCTGCGCCGGTGGTCGCGGCGAGGGTGGGCAGTGCCGCCTGCAGCGCATCGTTGCGGCCGCGGATCGAGCGGCTTGCCGCCGATGTCCGGGCGCACGGCGAGGCGCGGATCGAGGCGATCGGCTGGCTGGTCGACGCGGGCGATCGGGGCGCGTGCGCGAAGATCGACAGCGCGCTGGCGTGGCGCGATCCCGAGACGCGTCAGGGGCCCGGCGAGTGGGCGACGGCGCGGGCGGCGGCGCTCCGCGCAAAGTGCCAGTGACCGCATCGAAAACACTTTCGCGGCTCGCCGACCTTCGCTATAGACGCGCCCCTTGTCTTGCGGCCACCCTCGGGAGGGTGGTTCGCGACCGTTACCTTTGATGAACCCGATCCCCCGGGAGCGCCGAAACCCCGGGGTTGCATCCAGAGAACCGTTCGGAGCCCCGGCATGTCGCGATACATTGGTCCCCGCGTGAAGAAGCTCCGTGCACTGGGCGTCGACCTCCCCGGTCTGTCGCGCAAGTCGCACGAGCGTCGGCCCCAGGCCCCCGGCCAGCACGGAGCCAAGCGCAAGCGCAAGGTGTCTGACTTCGGCCGCCAGCTCGCGGAGAAGCAGAAGCTCCGGTTCAACTACGGTGTGGGCGAGCGTCAGTTCCGCCGCCTCGTGCTCGAGTCGCGCAAGTCGAAGATGGGTGCCGGCGACAAGCTCCTCGAGCTGCTCGAGCGCCGCCTCGACAACGTGGTCTTCCGCGCTGGCCTGGCCGCCACGATCCCGGCCGCGCGCCAGCTCGTGAGCCATGGACACATCACCGTGAACGGCCGCCGCGTGAACATCCCGTCGTACCGCGTCCACGTCGGCGACGTGATCCGGCCCAAGGACTCAAGCCTTCAGCTGCACGCTGTCCACGCCTCGCTCGGCTCGCCCGCCCTGTCGACCCCCGACTGGCTCGAGGTCGACAAGTCGAAGCTCCTGACCCGCGTCTCCGCGCTGCCCGACAAGGCGGCCATCCCCTTCGCGATCGACATCCAGCTCGTCATCGAGCACTACTCGAAGCGAATCTAGCCCTGCTCCGGGGAGGTGCGACGCGCCTCCCCAGCAGTTCGACACGCCCGACGGCCCGCGCTACAACCGCGGGCCGTCGGCGTTTTGCTCCACACCGCGCGCGACCCCACGCACCTCTTCACGGCTCCCCATGAAGCACGACATCGTCCTCATCCCCGGAGATGGCATCGGCCCCGAGATTGCCCGCGCGGTACAGCGCATCATCGACGCGTCGGGGGTCGAGGTCGAGTGGATCCACGCCGACGCGGGGCTCGCCGCGATCGAGAAGCATGGTGACGCCATCACCGACGACACGCTCGCGCTGCTCGCCGAGCGCAAGGTGGCGCTCAAGGGCCCGACCACCACGCCCGTCGGCGGCGGCCACCGCAGCATCAACGTCGCCATCCGCAAGGCGCTTGGCCTCTTCGCCAACGTCCGCATGGTCAGGTCGCTGCCCGGCGTGAAGACCCGCTACGACGACATCGACCTCGTCGTGGTGCGCGAGAACATCGAGGACACCTACGGCGGTCTCGAGTACATGCAGACACCCGACGTCGCGACCTGCCTCAAGTTCATCACCCGGCAGGGCACAGCCGACGTCGTCAGGTACGCCTTCGAGTATGCCCGCCAGATGGGCCGAAAGCGTGTGACCTGCGTCCACAAGGCCAACATCCACAAGCTGGCCGATGGGCTCTTCTTGAACACCTTCAGGGAGATCGCCGACGAGTACGATGAGATCGAGGCCAACGACATCATCGTCGACAACGCCTGCATGCAGCTCGTCACCAAGCCCGAACAGTTCGACGTGATGGTGCTGCCCAACCTCTACGGCGACATCGTCAGCGACCTCTGCGCCGGCCTGATCGGCGGCCTCGGCGTCGCCCCGGGCTCGAACATCGGCAAGGGGGTGGCGATCTTCGAGGCCGTCCACGGCTCGGCGCCCGACATCGCCGGCCGGGGGGTCGCCAACCCGACCGCCCTGCTCCAGTCGGCGATCCACATGCTTCGCCACATCGGTGAGCTCGAGGCTGCCGCGAACATCGAGGTGGCGCTGACCGACACCCTGGCAGCCGGCCTCAAGACGCGCGACCTCGGCGGCTCGCTCGGCACCGAGGAGTTCACCGCCGCCATCATCGGGCGGCTCCGCAAGGTCGGTGGCCACCGCGCCCTGACCCCCGTGCGCGTGGCGGAGTTCTCCTGCCACGAGCGTGCGACGGTGAAGGAGAAGGTCATCGGCGTGGATGTCTACATCCGCTCGAACTTTGTTCCGACCCCTCCCGCCTCCGTCGGGCCGCTGCGCTTCGCCGGCGCCACCAACCGCGGCACCGAGGTGACGCCGACCGCGGAGGCCTACCTGACGCTCGTGGACTGGTGGCGCTGCCGCTGGACCTCGACCGGCGAGGTCTCACAGCAGGAGGTGCTCGACTTGCTCGCGGCGCTGTCGCCCGACTGGCAGTGGATGCACGTCGAGAAGCTGCACACGCACAACGGACTCGCGGGCTACGCCAAGTAGCGACGGGCGCGCCCGCCGCGGGGCCGGCCTCAGCGGCCGGGGCCGCCCGTGACCAGGTTCGAGACGATGAAGAGCACCGCGACGCCGGCCAGGTAGCCCATGCGGATCTTCGTGCAGGTCCACTGGAGCGCCCGGAGCCGGCCACCGGCCTCCTCGACCTTCCACTGCACCTTCGGGTCGCCGACGTCTGGCAGGTCGCGCGGCCCGACGCTCCGCGGGATCACGATCACCGCACCGAACAGCAGGCCCAGCGGCGTCAGGCCGCTCACGCCCTCCATCGAGCTGCGCGTCAGCGTCAGCGTCAGCCACGACACGACAAACGCCGCGTAGAAGGCGGCGCTCATCTTCATGCGACGGCGCGACTCCTTCTCGATCGTGGCGAAGCGGACCAGGATGGAGTCGGCGAGTCCGGAGGGGGAGTCGTCATGGGGTGCGTCGTGGGTGTGCACGTCGGTCCTCAGGGGTTGGGGGGCGCCGGGAGCAGGCGGACCCTCGGCGGCTCGGTCGGGAGTGCGGGTACCGGGGTTCGCGTCCAGGCGCCAAGTTCGAGCAGCCGGCGCAGCTCGATTTCGCCGCGGCCGGGGTCAAGCCGAACCTCGATCGAGCCGCTGCCCTCGCGGACGTCGGCGGCGCCGGCCTCCCGGATGGCGGCACTGCGAAGCGCCGCAGGCTGCAGCGAGGTCTGCACCGTGTACGCGAAGTCGAAGCGCTGCACCGGGGCGATCGGGTCGCGGCTGGTCCGGCTCGGGACCGCCGGCGTCGGCAGCAGCTCGACCGGGGGCGCCTCCGCGGAGCCCTCGCGCTGCCTCGGCTCGTAGGACTTGCGCGGGCGGTCCTCGACGTCGTCCAGGATCACCTTGAAGCCGGGGCGTGCGCCGGCATCGCCGGAGCCTGCGGCCATGTCTTCGCCCCACGTGACGCGCAGCGACTCCCTGCCGGCCCAGAGCGCCACGACGACGCCGGCCAGCAGCAACAGGAGCAGGATCTGGAGCCCGCTGCTCGACTCGTTGCGCGAGCGCTCCTGCTCGGCGCGTCGACGGATGCGGCGGGCCAGGGCGCGGTCGAAGTCCCCGGGTGCCTCGGGTGGCGGCAGCTCCGCGACGTGTGCGAGGGTCCGGCGCAGCTCGTCGAGCTCGCGGCGCAGCGCGGGTTCGGTCTCGAGGCGACGCTCGAAGGCGAGGCGCTCCGCCTCGGGCAGGTCGCCCTCGAGATAGGCGCCAAGCGCCAGGATGGTCTGCTCGTCGAGCTCGTTCATCGGGCGTACCGGGCGGCAATGCGCTGCTTGAGCGCGTAGCGGGCACGAAAGAGTCGCGACTTGACGGTGCCTTCGGCGACGCCGAGCACCTCGGCGATCTCCTCATAGGACAGGTGCTCGATGTCGCGCAGGATCAGCACCTCTCGATGATCGGGATCGATCTGGGCGAGGCCCTCCTGGACGATGCGCTCGAGCTCCTGGCCCTCGAGCTCGCGGTCGGGCCTCGGGCCGGGCTCGCCCAGCGGACGGTCGGGTTCACGCTCCACGAGGTCGTCGATCGAGTCCTGCCGGCCGTAGTGGCGGCGGTGCAGGTACTCTGCCCGGTTGTGCGCGTGGTTGGTGGCGATGCGATAGAGCCAGGTGCTGAACCTCGACTCCGACCTGAAGCGGTCGATCGCCTTGAAGACGCTGATGAAGACCTCCTGGGCGAGGTCCTCTGCCTCGGCGGGGTTGCCGAGCATGCGGAGCGCCAGCCCGTAGACCTGGTGCTGGTGCCGCCTGACCATGATGGCGAAGGCCTGCGGGTCACGCGCCCGCAGCCGTTCGACAAGCTCAGCTTCTTCGGGGTCAGGGGTCATGCGGGCCGGTCGAGACGGTCACGGTTCCTCGATGCAGACAGGCCCCCGGCGGGGGAGTTCCGCGTCAGCGCCGCCGACGCGGCTCACCGGCCCCGCCTTCGCGGTCGTCGCCGCCATCCTCATCGTCGTCTTCGTCCTCGTCATCCTCATCGTCGAAGTCGTCGTCGCCGTCCCCGAGCGGGTCGTCGAGCTCGACGCCGGTTTCATCCCAGGCGGAGTCGTCATCGAGCTCGGCCCAGACGGCCTCGTCGTCGCCCGGCGCGACCGCCGTCGGCTCGTCGTCAACGGCCCGCTCGTCGCCATCGTCGAGGCCGGTGTCGGTCTGCAGCAGGCGGAGGATGCGCTGCGCGATGCGCTCACGGTCGGCGCCGTGGACCGCCAGCGTGACGGTGCCGTCATGCTCGTCGCAGAACTCGACGAGGCGGTGCAGGTCGTCGTCACGAAAGCGCGCCTGCCCCTGCGGGCCGGTCAGCATGTAGTAGGCGTCGGCCGGCAGCGGGTCGGGGAAGGCCGCGTCGGCAAACGGGTCGGTGGCGAGGAGCACACCGCAGGACTGCGCGAACTCGAGCGCATCGTCATACTCCCAGATGCCGCGCGGCTCCCAGATCACCTTGGGCGCCGAAGCACCGCCGGCCCGGACGATCTCGTCAAGGAACCGGACCATCTGCGCCCGGTTGTGCTGCGACGGGCCGAACGAGGAGGGCGTCTTCAACAGGACCCCGTGTGCGCCGAGCGCGCGCTGCTGCTGGGCGACGAGCCCCCAGAGGGTACGGTTCGCCTCGGTGGGCTGCAGCAGCCCGAGCTCGCGGCGCGGGAGCCCGAGCGGCGTCGGCCCGCGGGTGTCGAGGGGGTCGAGCGTGAGCCAGCGCCAGGCGGCGAAGACAAACTCGAACTCGGGTCCGGCGGTGCGGCGCAGCGACCGCAGGCGCGACGGGCGCACGGGGTCGGCCCAGGTCTGGGCGATCTCGCCGAAGCTGAAGGTCTCGAAATAGCGGCGACGGTGCGGGGGAACCGGACTGACGCCGATGCGGATCTCAGGCATGACACATGGGGGGCGTGGTCGCGCAGCGGGCGCGAGGCCGCGAGCGTAGCGGCATCGGGGCAAAATGGGGAGTCTCCGCAGCGATGGGCACCACCCGCGACGCCAGAGCCCGCCGGACGACGCATCGCGTCGGGCCGAGATTGCACGCCGCCTTGACACTGCGCGAATCGCACCGGTAGTCCGCGCGCCCAAGGCGCCCCGCACCCCGGCGGCGCAGACTGGTGCAACGCCGACATGCCACGCGCTCCCGAAAACATCCCACGGCGCGTCACGGTCCTCGAGGTGGGGCCGCGGGACGGGCTGCAGAACGAGCGCGTGCGCCTCTCGACCGACGAGAAGGTCGATTTTGTGTCGAGGCTCGTCAAGGCGGGGTTTCGACACATCGAGGTCGGCAGCTTCGTGCACCCCAAGTGGATCCCGCAGATGGCGGACACCGCGGAGGTACTCCGCCGGCTCCCCAAGCGTGACGACGTCGCCTACTGGACGCTGGTGCCCAACCGGCACGGCTTCGAGGCCGCTGTCGCGGCAGAGGCACGGCACATCGCCGTCTTCTTGTCGTCGAGCGAGACGCACAACCGAAAGAACCTCAACCGCACCATCGACGAGAGCCTCGAGGGCATCGAGGAGATCACGGTCGCGGCGGCCTCCCACGGCATGAAGGTCCGCGGCTACGTCTCGACGGTCTTCGGCTGCCCCTACGAGGGCCCGGTCGACTTCGACCGGGTGCTCCGCATCGCGGATCGCCTGCTCGCGCTCGGCTGCTTCCAGGTGAGCCTCGGCGACACGACCG